>CAZHBN010000018.1:0-26616 GCA_964530405.1 uncultured Ectothiorhodospiraceae bacterium | reverse complement strand
GTCCCGCCCAAGCACCAGATTCTCAAGGATATTTCCCTGTCGTTCTTCCCCGGCGCGAAGATCGGCGTGCTCGGCCTCAACGGCTCGGGCAAGTCCTCGCTGCTGCGTATCATGGCCGGCGAGGACAAGGAGTACGAGGGCGAGGCGCGCCCGCAGCCGGGCATCAACATCGGCTACCTGCCCCAGGAGCCCGAGCTCGACCCCGAGAAGGACGTGCGCGGCAACGTCGAGGACGGCGTGGCCGAGACCAAGGCCCTGGTGGACCGTTTCAACGAGGTCTCCGCGCAGTTCGCCGACCCGGACGCGGACTTCGAGGCGCTCATGGCCGAGCAGGCCAAGCTCCAGGACCAGATCGAGGCCGCCGGTGCGTGGGATCTCGACCGCAAGCTCGAGCAGGCCGCCGATGCCCTGCGGCTGCCGCCGTGGGAGGCCGACGTCACCACGCTGTCCGGCGGCGAGAAGCGCCGCGTGGCGCTCTGCCGGCTGCTGCTCTCGGGTCCGGACATGCTCCTGCTCGACGAGCCCACCAACCACCTGGACGCGGAGTCCGTGGCCTGGCTCGAGACCTTCCTCACCGAGTTCGAGGGCACCGTGGTGGCGGTCACCCATGATCGCTACTTCCTCGACAACGCTGCCGGCTGGATCCTGGAGCTCGACCGCGGCGAGGGCATCCCCTGGCAGGGCAACTACTCCTCGTGGCTGGAGCAGAAGGAAAAGCGCCTGGAGCAGGAGGCCCGCGAGGAGGCCGCCCACCGCAAGACCATGAAGAACGAGCTCGAGTGGGTGCGCTCCAACCCCAAGGGGCGCCAGGCCAAGAGCAAGGCGCGCCTGCGCCAGTTCGAGGAGCTCCAGTCCAGGGAGTTCCAGAAGCGCAACGAGACCAACGAGATCTACATTCCCCCGGGCGAACGCCTGGGCGATCTCGTCATCGAAGCCAACCACGTGCGCAAGGGCTTCGGCGATACGCTGCTGATCGAGGATCTCAGCTTCAAGATGCCGCCGGGCTCCATCGTCGGCATCATCGGCGCCAACGGCGCAGGCAAGTCCACGTTCTTCCGCATGCTCATGGATCAGGAGCAGCCCGACGACGGCGAGATCCGCATCGGCGATACCGTGGATCTCGCCTACGTGGACCAGAGCCGCGACGACCTCGACGGTGACAAGACCGTGTGGGAAGAGATCTCCGGCGGGCACGACATCATCCGGGTGGGCAAGTACGAGGTACCCTCCCGCGCTTACGTGGGCCGCTTCAACTTCAAGGGCTCGGATCAGCAAAAGCGCATCGGTGAGCTCTCCGGCGGTGAACGTAACCGCGTCCACCTCGCCAAGCTCCTGCAGAAGGGTGGCAACGTCCTGCTGCTTGACGAGCCCACCAACGACCTGGACGTGGAGACGCTGCGGGCGCTGGAAGAGGCACTGCTCGCCTTCCCCGGCTGCGCCATGGTGATCTCCCACGACCGCTGGTTCCTTGACCGCATCGCCACCCACATCCTCGCTTTCGAGGGCGACAGCCAGGTGACCTGGTTCGAAGGGAACTACACGGAATACGAGGCGGACCGCAAGAAGCGCCTCGGCGACGAGGCCTCCAAGCCCCACCGCATCAAGTACCGCCGCCTGGCGGACTGATCAGCGATGCCCCGCGGCGTGCAGTACCGCGGGGCGCCGCCACAGGCTCGCAAGAAGCACGCGGACACGAGGAACGCGAGGGCCCACCGAGAGTGAGAAGGCGCCAAGGACCACTCGCCTTCTCACCGGCGCGGCGTCTTCGTGTGCCTGGTGTCCGCGTGGCTATTCAACTGCCCCTCGGCGCCTACTCGAAGGCCGCACGCACCACGTCGATACCGACGCTGCCATCGGCGGCCTCGACACCATCCAGCCACTGTTCGACGGTGTCGAGATTGGCGGCTATCCAGTCGCGGGCAACCGCTTCCTGGGACCGCTCCTCGTAGGTGAAACCGTAGATCCACCGGCTCTGGACGTCCGTGCTCACCCGGTACTGCTCGAGAAAGCGCGCCGCCTGGGGATGCTTCTCCGGCCAACCCGTCGCCACAACGGTGTAAACGGTGGTTTCGAGGTCGGCGATCTCGCTCGCATCGTCATCCTCGAGGAAACGGATGTCGAATTTCACATCCATCCAGTGCGGCTTCCAGCCGTGGAAGACGACCGGCTCCTGTTGCTTGATCGCCCGCTGCACCTGGGCGAGCATGCCGGCGACGCTGCTCGAGGTGACGCTCCAGTCGCCCAGCCCCTTGTAGTCAGACTCCACGGCCTTGTTAAACGCGCGGGTCATGCCGGCACCGGCCTCGATGGCGTAGATCTCCCGGCCGAAGCGATCGCCGGCGGCGACCAGGTCGTCGACGCTGTGCACCCCGCTTTCCCATACGTAGGTGGGCACCGCAAGCCCCTGCACCGCACCTTCCAGGTTGGCGGCATACTGCACGGCGGCACCGTCGTCCAGCACCGGCTGGAGCATGGACTCGTGGGCGGGCATCCACGCACCGAGGGATACATCCACGTCACCGGAGCGAATGCCCTGGTAAATGAACTGTGAGGAAAGATCGGTGACCTCGGTCTCGTAGCCCATGGCGTTGAGCAACTGCGTGGCAACCTCGGTCTTGACCGTGACGCCCGGCCAGGACTGTATGGCGAAGCGTACGGGGGCACTGGCAGCCGTGGCAGTCGTGACTCCGGTCAAAACGAGCGCGAACGCCACGGCGACGGTGAAACGGATAGTCCTGACGGACAGGGTGGAATGACGCATTGGGAAAACTCCCTATGGCTCTGGAAGTCGGGCGGCCGTTGTTCTGGTATCGTCCGGCGGCCGCCCGGCGAGACCTCACGCCACGCTGCGTTCGAGCACGCGCAGGCGCGAGCGGATCAGATCACGATCCAAGTATGTGCCCTGCAGGTGGCGACGGCCGGTGTTGGGATCGAACGCGTCGCGACCGTGGAGCACGCGCAGGTTGTCGAAGGCCACCATCTGCCCCGGCGCAAGGGTGAACCGAATCGCGAAGCGAGAATCCCGCAGCAATTCCCAGAAGCGGCGGTAGGCACGATAGAAGGGCTCGACGTCACGCGCCGGCAGGCGCAGGGTGTCGCGGATCCAGTTGTTGAAGCGGATCTCCGCGAGCCCGCCGTGCTCGTCGAGGCCAATGACCGGGGCGCGGTAAGCGATATCGGCGCCCTCGTCCTGAAAGCGGAAATCCACCGGCCGCGTCGCCAGCACCTCGAAGCCCTCGGGGTCCTCGGCACGCAGCGCCTCCGCCACCGCGAAACCGTCGGTGAAGACCGAAGCACCGCCCTCTGCAGCGTTCTCCAGGCAGTAGAGGAGCTGGAAATCCGGTGGCCGCTGCCAGTTGGGCAGGTCGATGTGGGGCTCCAGGGCGATGGCGGTGTAGGCGGCGTTGTTCGGGTTGGGCTTGGAGACCACGTCGAAGTGGCGGCCGAAATTGGTTTCCCGTGGCCAGCCGACCCGCTCGGCGACGCGCACCACCTCGCCCTCTTCCGTCGGCCCCTGCTCGAGCAGCGCCAGTCCGAAACGCGCCAGTGCCGAGAGCCAGTCGTGCAGGCCCGCGTCCGTATCCATGAACGCGCTGAACGCCACCGAAGGCACCCGCTGTGCGAACGTGGCATCCCAGACTTCCGCGCGTGCGTCACTGGGCTTCGCACTGGCGCTCGGCTCCGCGCGCTGACGCAGCCAGCCCGGGTCGAACAGGCTCTCGTGGGCAGGTTGCCCCCCGGTAGCGGGCCACTGCAGATGCAGTGCGCCGGCATCGGTCACCCGGACGTTCGGCCGCGGCATCGGGTCCGGGAGATCGAGCAGCGATACCGTGCGCTCATGGGTCTGCGGATGACGGCATTCGGCGCAGGCACAGTGATCGCGCAGCCACACGGCGTTGAATTCGGCGCAGGATCCGTCGTCCCAGTGAACCACGACACCCCGCGCGGTGGCTGCGGCGTCCGTCAGGCGGTGGCGACTGGCGTACGGGGAGAACTCACCCATATCCACCACGACGGCAGGGGCGTCGGCATTCATCTCGACGGTCATTGCGGAACCACCTCGTCATTGAGCGAAATCATTGACGCGACAGTCTCCGAATTGCCCCCGGCGACGACAAACGAATAATCTGGCCGCTGAGACCCCGATTCTCTTATAGCGAGCTTGGTCATATGAGCCGTCGCCTTCCCCCCGCCAACGCGCTGCAAGCCTTCGAAGCCGCAGCCCGACACATGAGCTTCACCGAGGCGGCACGCGAGCTCGGCATCACCCAGGCGGCCGTGAGCCAGCGCGTGCGGGTGCTCGAACACCAGGTGGGTCAGCCGCTTTTCGTACGCCACGCCCGCGGGCTCGAGCTCACCGAGGCGGGGCGTGGCTTCGTACCCGCCGTCCAGGAAGCGTTCGAGCGGCTGATCACCGGTGTGGAGGAGGCCTTCGGCCCGGGGCAAGACGCCCCGCTCACCATCCGGACGACCCCCGGGTTCAGCACCCTGTGGCTTGCGCCACGGCTACCGCGCTTCCGCGCGGCGCACCCGGAGATCACGCTGCGCCTGACCACCGCGGTGTGGCCCTCGGACTTCGCCATGGACGGTGCGGACATGGAGGTGCGCTACGGCAAGGGCGACTGGGCGGACGTGGAAACACTGCGCCTCACCGAAGAGCACCTCACACCGGTGTGCTCGCCGGCAACGGCCGAGCGCCTGGTCGCGCCCGGAGACCTCGCCAACGAGACGCTTTTGCATGCCGTGGGCTTCGAGACCGGCTGGCCCCAATGGCTCACCGAGATGGGATATCCCGCGCTTGCCGACCGTGCGGCGGCGGTGCTCTGCGACACGCTGGCGGTGGTGCTGGAGCTCGCTCGGCGTGACCAGGGAATCGCACTCGGACGCAGCAGCTTCCTCGGCGAAAGCCTCGCCAGCGGCACCCTGGTCGCACCGTTCGAGCACTGGACCGCCACTGACGAGGCCTTCTACCTGGTACGCCCGCGGCGGCGCATGGCGCGCCCGGAGGCTCATGCGTTCTGGGAATGGCTCGCCGCGGAGCGCGAATAGCGCCGTTGCGGCGTCGACGGCCCCGCAGTCCGCCACGATCCCGTATAATCGCGGGCTTTGCCGCTCCTCCAGCGCGAGACCGACCGCGATGACCACCGCCGAGACGCGTACCGCCACTCTGCTCGTCCACTGCCGCGATCAACGCGGCCTGGTTGCCGCGGTGAGCGATTTCATCGCCCGCAACGACGGCAACATCGTCTATTTCGACCAGCACGTCGATGACAGTCAGGGCGTGTTCTTCATGCGAGTGGAGTGGGCGCTTGCCGGTTTCCGTCTGGCCCCCGGGGAAATCGGCCCGGCATTCGAGCAGGATCTGGGGCACCGCTACGCCATGGCCTGGCGGCTACACTTCTCCGACCACGTGCCGCGCATGGCCGTTTTCGTCTCGCGTCTGCCGCACTGCCTCTACGACCTCCTGTCGCGCTGGCAGTCCGGGGAGTGGCGGGTGGAGATCCCGCTCATCGTCTCCAACCATGAAGACCTGAGGCCAGTGGCGGACCAGTTCGGCGTGCCCTTCCATTGCTTCCCGATCACGCCCGAGAACAAGGCGGAGCAGGAAGCGCGGGAGCTGGCGCTGCTGCGCGATCACGGCGTCGAGCTGGTCGTGCTCGCCCGCTACATGCAGGTACTCTCGCCGCGGCTGATCGACGCCTACCGCGAATGCCTGATCAACATTCACCATTCCTTCCTGCCCGCATTCGCCGGCGCCCGGCCATACCACGCTGCCCACGCCCGCGGGGTGAAGATCATCGGCGCCACCAGCCACTACGTGACCGAAGAGCTGGATGCCGGCCCGATCATCGCGCAGGACGTCGCCCACATCACCCATCGCGATGACGTTACCACCCTTGTCCGCAAGGGCCGGGACCTGGAGAAGATCGTGCTCGCACGCGCCGTTTACGCGCACCTCCAGCGCAAGGTCCTGAGCTACGGCAACCGCACGGTTATCTTCGACTGACTTCCCTGGTGACGCGCCGGCGTGATCGCCGGTTGACGCTTACGTTACGTCCAGTTGACGTTTGCGTCAGCGCCGCTAGCATGCGCTGAGTGGGTGGTCACCGTCCAACCGGCGGCACCACCACTGCCCGACGCCACCCGGCGGCGGGTATTTCGTCGGACCCCATCAGGGACCCCGGCATCGCAACGTGGCAGCAACCCTGCGACGGAGGAGAGACCGTATGTGCCCGACACCGGACAAGGGCCACTGTATCGCCATGGACAGGCCACGGCCCTGGCGCCGTTCGTTCCCACCGCCTCCGCCGATCTCCGCAGGAAGCCACCCGCGCACCGACCGCACCTTCACGAGCCACCCCTGACCGGTCACGTCCGGTCCGCCGTGGCATTCGTACGTGGCGATGTGTGTCGACGCGCCTACAACGACAGCGACTGAATGGATGAGGAGGAGTTCAGAGTGGTTTCCAACGTATCGCAAGCCGCCGCCGAGAGCGGTGCCGTTCCGGGCCGGGAGCGCTGGGGTTCCCGGCTGGCTTTCGTGCTCGCCGCCGCGGGCTCCGCAGTGGGCCTCGGCAATATCTGGAAATTCCCGTATATCACCGGCGAATACGGAGGTGGCGCCTTCGTGGTGACCTACCTCGCGTGCATCGCCCTGATCGGCGTGCCCATCCTCATGGCCGAAGTCATGATCGGGCGCCGTGGCGGCAACGGTCCGGTGGGTTCGTTGATGCGGCTTTCCATTACCGAACGGCGGTCACCACTATGGGCCATCGCCGGGTGGTCGGGCATGCTCGGCTCGTTCGTCATTCTTTCCTTCTACAGCGTGATCGCCGGCTGGGCGGTGTCCTACGTCGTCGCCGCGGCCTCCGGCAGCTTCGCCGGAGCGGATGCGGACGCCATCGGTGGCGTGTTCTCCGGGCTTCTCGCCAGTCCGGAGAAACTCATTGGCTGGCATACGCTGTTCATGGCCATGACGGTGGCGGTAGTCGCACGGGGCGTCCGCGCCGGACTCGAACGCGCGGTCACCGTGCTCATGCCGGCACTGTTCGTGCTGCTGCTCGTGCTCGTCGGCTACGCCACGACCACCGGTGAGTTCGCCCGCGGCGTGAATTTCCTGTTCGCGGCGGATTTCTCGCAACTGTCCACCGAAGCGGTGCTGGCCGCGCTCGGCCACGCGTTTTTCACCCTGAGCCTCGGCATGGGCATCATGATCGCCTACGGCTCGCACGTGCGCCGCGATACGTCCATCGCCGGCACGGCGGTGACCATTGCGGTCATGGATACGGTGGTCGCGCTACTGGCGGGGCTGGCGATTTTCCCTGTGGTCTTCGCCAATGACCTCACGCCCGGCGCCGGCCCCGGCCTCATTTTCCAGACTCTGCCGCTCGCCTTCGGCAACATGCCGGGTGGGTTGGTCTTCGGCACGTTGTTCTTCGTGCTGCTGACCGTCGCCGCATGGACATCCACCATCTCCCTGCTGGAACCCACCGTGGAATGGCTCGAGGAACAGCACGGCATCAGCCGGTTCACGGCGGCTATCGGCGCGGGCACGGCGATCTGGGCACTCGGCCTGGTTTCGGCGCTGTCGTTCAACCTCTGGTCGGAAGTATCGCTGTTCGGCAAGGGACTGTTCGACCTGCTGGACTTCCTCACCGCCAATATCATGCTGCCGCTGACCGGCCTGCTGGTGGCCTTGTTCGCGGGCTGGGGCCTCTCCCGCCAAGCCTCGGCGGAGGAGCTCGGTGACGGCGCTCTGCACAAGGCGTGGCACCTGGTGATCCGCTTCGTGACGCCCGCCGCGGTGTTGATCGTGTTCGTCTACAACCTGCTATGAGTCGCCGCGATGGGTCCGGGAACTCCGGACCCATCGCCTGCTACGCAGAGACGGCACGGCACTGCGGCCGCCGCCCCTGCTGCCGGGCCTGACGGTACAACGACGTCGCCTCCGGCATATGCGCCTCCAGGTCCTCGATGCGAGTACCGTGGGAGGGGTGGGTAGAGAGAAACTCCGGTGGCGCCTTGCCGCTACTGTCCTTGGCCATATTCCGCCACAGAGCCACGCTCTCACGCGGATCGAATCCCGCTTTCGCCATCAGATCCAGGCCGATGAGGTCGGCCTCGCTCTCATGCAGGCGGCTGTATGGCAGCAGCACACCGACCTGCGCCCCCAGGCCGAGTAGCGAGAGTGCCTGACGCTTCTCCGGACTGTTGGTGCCGGCAATGGCCTGAGCAACGGCGAGGCCGGCACTGGCGGCGAACTGCTGGGACATGCGCTCATTGCCATGATCGGCCATCACGTGGCCGACCTCGTGGCCGATGACGGCGGCGAGCTGAGCGGGATTCTCGGCGACTTCCAGCAAGCCGGTGTGCACGCCGATCTTGCCCCCGGGCAACGCGAACGCATTCGCGGTGTCGTCTTCGAAGACCTGGACTTCCCAGTCACCATCCACCGCGTACTTCCCGGGAACCACGGCGACGATGGCATCGGCGACGCATCGCACATAGCCGGTGACGGCGTCGTCTCCCACGCCCTTCTGCTTGTTCTTGATTTCCTGGAATGCGTTGACGCCCATCTGCTGCATTTGCCCGTCCGGGAAAAGCTGCAACTGGCGACGGCCCAACGGCGAGGTGGCGCAAGCGGCGGCGACCGCAACGATAACGGCGACGACGGAGACGACGGCGACTCGACGAAGCATTTCGGGTGACCTCGGCAGCTGGGTTTCAACAAACGAATCCGATCACGGGTCATGCCAGGTGCCAGAGCGCGCGTCCGGCTCGGCCCGCCAGGCGCACGAGCGAAGACGTAGCGAGGCTCACGTCGAGTGAGCCTTTCGGGCGCTCCCGCGGCATTGCGTGTCGCCTCGTGCCGACCTCGCTACATCACGTGCCTGAGACCGTCGAGGCGGCCGCCCCGCGCGTCGCAAGCCCATGGCGTTGGTGTCGCACCAAGCCCCGTCGAAGCGACACAGCCCCCGACAGGCTCGCTGACTGGTGGCATTGCGTGTAAGTAATATTATCCAGCCCGCATGCCGATCCTGCCACATCAGGGCCGCCACGACGGCGATCGTGCGGAGCTACCAGATTTCCGCGCCGGGCACCTCGTAGAAACGCAGGCGGTTGGCATTCGTCAGCACGGTGAGCAGCCCCAGCAAGAGCAGCACGGCAAGCACCCCCGGGGTCAGCGCCCAACCGAATGCGGCGTGAAACAGCCCTGCGGCGACCGGCACACCGGCGGCGCTGTAGGCGAATGCGGCGGCCGCGTTCTCGCGGATATTCCGACTCGTCGCCCGTGCCATGATGACGGCGTCCACCACCGCGTGCAGCGAATCCCGGAGCACCGTCACATCCGCGCTCTGCACGGCTACGTCAGTACCGCCCGCAACCGCTATGCCGACATCCGCCTGCACCAGCGCCGCGGCGTCATTCACCCCGTCACCGACCATGGCTACGCGCTCGCCCTGTTGCTGCAGTGCGCGAATACACGCGGCCTTGCCACTGGGCAGGACATCGGCGAGCACTTCGCCGATACCGATCTCCGCGGCCACCGCCCGGGCGGTGCGTTCGTCGTCGCCGGTGAGCATGATCACCCTCAGGCCCGCCGAGCGCAGCCGCCGCACCGCGCCCGCCGCTTCGGCCCGCGGCGCATCCGCCAGCGCGATGACCCCGGCCAGACGCCCGTCCACCGCCACGAACAGCGGACTGCTCGCCTCGTCCTGCAATTCCCGGCCACGCCCGGCCAAAGGGTTTCGGATACCGATGGCCTCCATGGCCGCCGCCCCTCCCAGCAATACGCTGCGCCCTTCCACCGTCGCCCGCGCCGCGCCGCACGGCAGGCGCTCGTGGTCCTCGGCATACACCAGTGCCAGACCACGTTCCCGTGCCGCCCTGGCCACCGGCCCGGCGCGCTCGGCCGCCTCCACGGCGGCCGCCCAGCGGAACAGGTCGCGAATGGCGACGCCCTCGACGGGCTCCACGGCGACCACCTCGGGCTCGCCCTGGGTCACGGTACCGGTCTTGTCGAGTACCACCATGGTCAGTGACTGCACGGCTTCCAGGGCACCGGCTCCCCGCGCCACCGCGCCGTACTCGGTCAGGCGGGCGAGCCCGATGTCGGTGGCGAGGGGACCGGCGAGTGCCAACCCCGGCGAAGCGGCGAGAATCAGCACGGTGCAAGCGGCAAACAACCCCCAGCCGGACGCTCCCGCTCCCCACCACCATCCGCCCAGAGCGCCCGCAGCCAGCAATCCACCCACCGCGACAGCACCGGCGGCGATGCGGTCGACCTTGCGCTCGCCCACCGGCTTGTCCCGCTGAGCCTGGCGAACACCGCGTATCATGCCGTCGAGCAGACTCTCGTCGCCGACACGCGAGACCTCCAGCACGAAGTGCCCCATGCGATTGATAGTGCCGCCGACGACCTCGTCGCCGGCGCTTTTGGCCACCGGCGCCGGGTCGCCGGTGAGCAGGGATTCATCCACCGAGGCCGAACCACGCACGACGACGCCGTCGGCGGGCACACGCTCGCCGGCGGCGACATGCACACGCTGGCCCACCTGCAGGGTGCCCACCGGCACCTGACGCAGCCCGCCCGCACCTGCCTCAACGATTGCCACCTCCGGCAGTAGCGCACGCAGGCTGTCGACGACACGCCGGCTCGGACCCACGCCTCGCTGCTCGAGCATGCGCCCGGCCAGATAGAGCGTCAGGCCGAGCATCGGAAAGGCGAGATATCCGCCCCGCGCGACGCCGGGCATCGCATCGGCGACACCGAGGTTCAGCGCCGCGTGCAGCCAGCTACCCGCGAACCCCAGCACCAGCAACCCCTCCAGGCCGGTGCGACGCACACGCCAACCGGCCATGCCCGCACGCCAGGCCGGGCGGCCCGCCCACAGCGCCATTGCCACCGCCAGCACCAGCGCCACCCAACGCCATCCGGGCCCCGCCCCCAGACTCTGCGCCAGTGTGTCGACCAGCAGCAGCACGACGGTCGCGGCAGCAGCCGAGCCAAGCCGATGTTTCAGGCCACCGGCGAACGACGGCAACCCGCGGCGGCGGAGCCGCCGTGCGCTGTAGCCCCCTGCGCGGACCGCCTGCAGGACGGCCTCTTCGGCAACGCTGCCGCGCACCGACAGACGCCCCGCCGCGCCATCGACCCAGACGCCGGTAACACCGCCGATCTCGGCGACGGTCTGCTCGAGCGTCAGCCGGTCCGCGGGTGTCGTGGCTCCCTGGATCTCGAAGTGGTGAATTTCCCCGCTGCGCCTACTCAATGCATCGTTCTCCACGACGCTGGTCCTGTCCGCGCCGCTCCCCCCATGAACCGTGGATTGTATCCGACGTCACGGGTGGACGGGATGACACATCGCCCACCCGCATGCCGACCGCCGGGACTACACTGAGGTTCTCAAGGTCGGAATATGGCTGCGCTAACGGACGTCCGGGCGCGTCACGGGCGCACGAGGAGAAAACCATGGCGGGACCTCTGGTCTTCGACGTCAACGAGACACTGCTGGACCTGCGCGCGCTCGATCCGGTGTTCGAGCGCCTGTTCGGCGATGCGGAAGTCCGGAGCGACTGGTTCCGGCAGGTGCTGCTGAGCGCCATGACGGTGACCCTGACCGGCCGTTACGAAGACTTCAGCACCGTGGGCGCGGCGGCGCTCACCATGGTCGCAGAGCGCCGTGGCGTGAGCCTCACGCGCAGCGACCGTCAACTGGTCGCAGACGGCATGCGGCGCCTGCCACCCCACCCGGACGTCCCGGCCGCCCTCGCGCGCCTGCACGATGAGGGGCGCGAACTCGTGGCCCTGACCAACTCACCCGGTGCCGTCATGCGTGAGCAGCTCACCAACGCCGGAATACGGGACTATTTCAGCGCCCTGCTCTCGGTGGAAGACGCCCGTGCACTCAAGCCCGCGCTGGTGGTCTACGAGACCGCTGCGCACCGTCTCGGTACGGCCCCCGGCGAGCTCACCATGATCGCCGCCCACGGCTGGGACCTGGCCGGCGCCATGTCCGCCGGCTGGCGCACCGCCTTCATCGCCCGCCCGGGGCAGGTCCTCGAACCCCTCTTCCCCCGTCCCGACATCGTCGGCGGCGACCTTATGGACGTCGCCAACGCGCTGCTCGAATGAGCGAGCGCCGACAGGCGCGATTTGCGATGACGGATGGACGGTCACCGCGCCCACGGGCCATGAAGCGAAGCTGAAGCACCAGGCAGCTACGAATGCCTGCACTCGCCGATTGATGCCGGGGACCGGCTGACGCCAGTCCCCGCCCCCGCGTACAGCTGGTCGGCGGCTCAGCGACGCTAAGCCGCCATCTCCTCGCCTCGCGAGCGCCAGCGTTGCCAGGCGGCGTTGACGTTGGCGCCGAGCATGAGCAGACAGGGCGTCAGCAACAACGTCAGTATGGTGGCGAAGGTCAGGCCACCGGCGATGGCGCTGGATAGCTGGGCCCACCACTGGGTGGACGGGGAGTTGTACTGAATCTCCCGCCCGATGATGTCCACGTTGAGCTTGAGCACCATGGGCATCAGTCCGAGCACGGTGGTGATGGACGTCAACAGCACCGGACGGAAACGCTGCACCGCGGTGCGCAGGATCGCGTCCCGCGGCGGAACGCCCTCGGCGCGCAGCGCATTGTAGGTGTCGATGAGCACGATATTGTTGTTCACGACGATACCCGCCAGCGCGATCATGCCCACGCCACCCATGACGATGCCGAACGGCCGCTGGGTGACCAGCAGGCCCAGCAGCACACCGGCGGTGGAGAACACGATCGCCGAGAGCACCATCAACGCCTGGTAGATGCTGTTGAACTGAGTCACCAGGAACAGCGCCATGAACATGATCGCCACCCCGAACGCCTGCACGAGAAACTCCTGGGTCTCACGCTGATCCTCGTCCTGGCCGGCGAAAGATATATCCACGCCTTGCGGCAGGTCCGCAGCCGCCAGCGCGTCCTTGAGCCGCTGCACCTGGGAATCCACCAGACGGCCTTCGGCCGCGTCCGCCTCCACCTTGAACACGCGCCGGGCATCCACCCGCTCGATCGTGCCGGTGCGTTTCGCCGGTTCCAGGGTAACGAAGTTGGTAATGGGCACCTGGCCGTAGCCGGTGGGCACTCGTAGCTGATCCAGGGTGTCGAGGCTGCGGTCGGCACGCGGGAAGCGCACGCGAATGTCGACTTCCTCGTCGGCGTCGTCGGGCCGGTAATCCGCCACCTTGATCCCGTTGGTCACCATCTGCACGGCGTTACCGACGAGCTGGATATTGGCCCCGTAACGCGCTGCCTGCTCACGGTCGACGCGCACGCGCCATTCCACACCGGGCAACGGCCGGTTGTCCTCCACGTCCGCGAAACCGCCCAGCCGGTTCATGACCCCGCGCACCTTCTCCACCGCCGTCTCGAGCACGGCAAGGTCCGGGGCGGCCACCTGCACCTGTATGGGCTTGCCCTGGGTGGGGCCGGATTCGGCTTTGCGCACTTCGACGCCGATACCCGGCAGGTCGGCAGTCGCACGCCGCATGTCGGCCATGATATCGGCGGCGGGGCGGCGCTCGTCCCAGTCGCGGAACTCGAGCTGGATGATGCCGACGGTGTCCGGCGCCGCATTCTGTCGCCCCTGTACGTCGCTCACGGTACGCGCGTAGACATGCTCGACACCGTCGAAACCGAGCAGGCGCCGTTCCACGGACCGTACCAGCGTATCCTTCTCCCATACCGACAGGTCGCCCCGGGCATAGACCTGCACTTGCGCGAATTCCGGTTCCACGTCGGGGAAGAATTCCACCCCGTGCCCCAGGTAGTAATACGCGGCGTAGGTGCCCAGCAGCGCCGCCACCATGATCGCCAGCACGACCTCGGGAATCACCAGCGCGCCCTTGAGCAGCTTCGCATAGCCCCGCGTGAAACCGTGCAACGAGGCGATTTCACCGCGCTCGGCAGCCGCCAGCGCCGCAACGTTGGCCTCGCTGACGCGTCCACGCCGGGCGATCAGCCCACCGAGCACCGGAATGAACACCAGCGCCATGGCCAGCGACGCCGCGAGCGTGATGAGCACGGTAATCGGCAGGAACTTCATGAACTCGCCCACCACGCCGGGCCAGACCGTCAGCGGCAGGAACACCGCCAGAGTCGTCGCGGTGGACGCGATCACCGGCCAGGCCATGCGCCGGGCGCCGTAAGCATAGGCGTCACGCCGTCCCCAGCCTTCGGCGAGGCGCCGCTCGGCAAGCTCCACCACCACGATGGCGCCGTCCACCAGCATTCCCACCACGAGAATGAGGCTGAACAGCACCACGATATTCATCGTGTAACCGAGCAGGTGAATGGTGAGGATGCCCGCGAGGAACGATCCGGGAATCGCCAGCCCCACCAGCAGCGCCGGCCGCCAGCCGAGTGCGGCGATGATGACGATCATCACCAGCACTACGGCGGCGAGGACGTTGTTCTGCAGATCGCGCAGCATGGTGCGGATCTCCTCGGACTTGTCCTGGAGATAAGCGACCTCCAGCGAGTCCGGCCAGTCCTTCCGCGCGTCCTCCACCACCGCGCGGGCGGCCTCGATGGTCTCGATGATGTTGGCGCCGACCCGCTTGGAGATCTCCAGGGTCAGGGCCGGCTGCCCGCCCACGCGGGCGAACTCGTCCGGGTCCTTGTACGTGCGGCGGATGCTGGCGACATCGGAGAAGGTGACCACCCGGTCGCCGTCCGCCTTCACGGGAAGGTTCATCACGTCCTGTAGATTCTCGATCAGTCCGGGGACCTTCACCGTCAGCCGCCCGGCGCCGGTATCCATCGCCCCGGCGGCCACCAGCAGGTTGTTGCTCGAGAACAGCTCGAAGAGCTCCGCGTAGGAAACGCCGTAGGTTTCCATGGTGCGGTTGTCGACGATCACCTCGAGGACTTCCTCGCGGTCACCCCCGATGTCCGCCTCCAGCACCCCCGACAAGCCTTCCAGCCGGTCCTGGAGGTCCCGTGCGATGCGCACCAGCGTGCGCTCCGGGACGGGACCGGATAGCGCCACGGTGAGCACCGGAAAGAGCGCGACATTCACCTCGTGGACGCGCGGCTCATCGGTCTCCGGCGGCAATTGCGCCTTGGCGATATCCACTTGCTCACGAACGTCCGCCAGGGCTTCCTCGGCATCGAAACCCGCCTCGAACTCCATGACGATGGCGGTGTACCCCTGGGCGGCGGTGGTGCGCATCTCCTTGACACCCTCGATGGACTGCAACTCCTTTTCGAGGGGACGTGCCAGCAGCCTCTCCGCGTCTTCAGGGGAGATGCCTTCATGGGCGGCGGAAACGTAAATGATGGGAATCGCGACGTCCGGCTCGGCCTCCTTGGGAATGCTGCGATACGCGCTCCAGCCCATCACCATGATGATGACGAGCAGCAGCATCACGGTGCGGCTGCGGCCGAATGCCGCGTCGATCAGTCGGCGCATGTCGGTCAGCCCCGCTCGAGCGCGAGCGCGTCACGCCCGGCGCGTCCGTTGAGATCCAGCGGCGACTCCCCGGCGCTCACCGCCTTCACCGGCTCTCCGTGGCGAACGAATCCCTGACCCACGGTAATGAGCCTTACCCGCTCGGGCAGGCCGGTGACCCACACGCCGTCGAGCTCGGCGCGAATCACCTCCACCGGGTGAAAAGCGACGCGCCCGTCACCGGCAACCGTCTTCACGCCCAGCGCACCCTCGTCACTGAGCGCGAGCAGCGCCGGCGAGAGGAAATGGGCATGCACCGTCTCGATGGGAATGCGCACGGTGGCGCTCACGCCGGCGGGAATGCGCCCGTCGGCATTGGGCACCTCCAGCTCCACCCGAAAGGTACGAGTCTGCTCCGTGGCTTCGGAGGCGATATATCGCACCGTCGCCGCCCGCTCTTCGCCGGTGGCGAAGCGTGCCCGCGCGTGCGCCCCCACGGTGACGCTCTCGATGTCCTGCTGGGAGACGTTGACTACGATCCGCAGCGGATCGAGATCCACGACCCGGCCCACCGGATCACCGGGGGCGAGGTAATCACCTTCCTCGACATGGCGTTCGTCGAGTACGCCGGCGAACGCCGTGGTGATCCGGGTCTGGTCGATCTCCTCGCGAATCGCCACGAGCCTTGCCCGCGCTGTCTCCAGGGCGGCATCGGCGGCACGGACCTGGGTATCGGACTGATAGCCGCTATCGGCGAGCTTGCGCGCGGCCTCGGCTTCGGCCTGACGCTGCTTGACCAGTGCCTGGGCCTCCTGCAGCCGAGCCTGGCGGTCATTGAGGGCCAGCTCGGCAATCACCGTACCGGCGTCCACTCGCCCGCCCTTGGCAACCGGCACCGCCCGCACCCGGCCGGTCACCTCGGCGCGCACGGTTACCGCACGCTCGGGGAGCGCCTGCCCCTGAAGCTCCAGGCGCCGCGTTACCGCTTCCGCCCGCTGCTCGCGCACCTGCACGGTCGCAACCTGTGCGTCCGAGCCGCTGTCGGCGTGCGGCTCCGGCCGGGGGCGCTCACCTCCGCGCACCACGTAGCCGCTGGCCATCCACAACACCAACGCAGCGGCCACCAGCGCCGCCAGCAACCAGGATTTATTTCGCATGAGCCGCCTCTTCCTTGGTCTGCAGATATTCCCGCGCATGTTCGCGCTCCAGCCTCGGCCTTTCGCGGCGCAGGTATTCGAGCCCCGCCGTGAGCATCGCCACACCGAGCCCGGCGGCGAAGCGTTCACCGGCATGCGAGCTCTCGTCGTCGCCGCAGGAGCGCGCATAGCCCAGCATTGCCGCGAAATCGCTCTCGCGCTCGTCGAGCAGCGCCCCCAGGCGCTCCGGGGGCAACCGGCTGGCGAAGTGCAGCAAGCCAATAAACTCCGAGCGCACGCGGTGGCGTCCCGGCGAGCGCATCAGGCCGGCTTCCAGCGCATTCTCGCCGGCGTCGGTAAGGCGATAGACCTTCTTGTCCGGGCGTCCGTTCTGGCGCACCTCGGTGCACTCGACCAGGCCCTCGTCATGAAGCGAGGCGAGCGCGGGATAGATCGCCCCGTGGCTGATGTCGAGAAAATAACCGAAGCACTCGGAGACGCACTTGCGGATCTCGTAACCGGTTGCGTCACCGCCGGCGAGAACGCCCAGACAGATGGTTCGCGTATCCATATCACCCTCGTGGTCCGAAGAGCGTATATTCACGGATGACATATGACAGATCAACATAACGTGATAAATGGTCGCGGCGCTCAGGCACTGATCGCTGCCGCGCTTGTTGCGCTCGCCCCGCTCGCAGGCCTCGCTCTCGGTGACCGGCCGATTGGCGAAATCCTCCACTGGCCGCCACAGCCGCCGGCCATCGACCACCCGGGCCTGCATCCATGGATCTTCGCATTCGCGCTGGCAGGAGTGCTGGTGATGATCGCACCGCTGACATGGTGGGTTGCGCGCATGCACCGCGACGGCTGGCGCACCAGGGGCTGGGGCCTACCCTACTGGGGCTGGGCCGGGGCCGGGCTGCTCGTCGCTAGCTGGGCGACGGCCTGGGGGCTTCTGCCGGTTGCGACCGTCGTGCGAGAGCACAGCTTCACGGCGCTCTGGCTGGGCTACATCGTCGTCATTCAAGGTCTCACGTGGCATCGCGCCGGCCGCTGCCTGCTCACCCAGCAGCCTTGGCGGCTGCTCGCGCTCTTTCCGGCGAGCGCGGCATTCTGGTGGCTGTTCGAGTATCTCAACCAGTTCGCCGGCAACTGGCGCTACGGTGGCGGCGGACTGTCCGGGTGGGAGTACTTCCTCGTCTCGACGCTGCCCTTCGCCACCGTGATTCCGGCAGTGGTCTCGACCCGCGACCTTCTGGCGACCACGCGTCTGCGCCGCGCCTTCCAGCCATGCCCGCGGATCGGTTCCGCGACGTCGCTCCACGCCGCCACTGCCGCCCTCATCGGCGGCATCGCGGCACTGATGGCACTGCCACTGGCCCCGTCAGTGCTCTTTCCCGTGGTCTGGCTCGCACCAACGGCCATTCTCGTCGCTATCCAACGCTTCGGCGGCGAACGCCGCATGCTCGAAGGGCTCGCACGGGGAGACTGGCGCGAGCTCGAGCTGGCCGCCCTGGCCGGACTCGTCTGCGGCGTGTTCTGGGAACTCTGGAACACAGCGAGCCTGGCGCGCTGGACGTACGAAATCCCGTACGTGGGCGCGTTGCACGTCTTCGAAATGCCGCTGCTCGGCTACGCCGGGTACCTGCCGTTCGGTGTGTGCGCGATCGCCACGGCCACGCTCATCCTCGACAGGCCGGGCGTGATTGATCTGGATCAATCGGCATTCCCGACGATTCGTTAGTGTTCCCGAGGAAACGCCGGACAACTCGCGCGAGCCTCCGGCCGGGCGAATTCGCCGTATCGCCACCCGCAACCGTGCCGCAGTGGCGTAATCGGTGCCCCGGGGAATACGAGCCATACCCGCACCGGGACACGGATACCCGCGGGAGGCAGACGGATCCAGTCACATCAAGGAATGAGCAATCGGCGATGGCAACTGAGCTCTACAACGATGGCCGACACGCCTGCTACGCGTTCTCGAGCCTGGTAACCGGTGAGCACGGCATTCAGGCGAACCAGTTCCTGATCCTCGACGGCGACGATGCCGCCCTGGTGGACCCCGGCGGGGATCTCACCTACACACCGCTGTCGCTCGACGTCGGCCGACGCATACGCCTCAAGGAGCTGGACTACGTGTTCGCCTCGCACCAGGATCCGGACATCATCGCCTCGCTGGACCGCTGGCTGATGTACACGGACTGCCGTGTCGTGTGCTCCCGGCTATGGTCCCGGTTTCTGCCGCACCTGGTGCCCGGTTATCAGAGCGCGAAGCTCGCCGAGCGGATCATCGGCCTGCCCGACGAGGGCGGCTCGATTACCCTCGGCAGCTCCACGATCAAGGTCCTGCCGGCGCACTTCCTCCACTCAGTGGGCAACTTCCAGTTCTACGACCCCACCGCACGCATTCTTTTCTCGGGGGACATGGGCGCCTCGCTGGTGGATGACAACGCCGGCGAGCCGGTCACCGATTTCGACGCCCATATCCCGAGCATGCGCGGTTTCCACCGGCGCTACATGGTCGCCAACCGGGCCTGCCGCTTGTGGGCGGCGATGGTTCGAGGGCTCGACATCGATTACCTGGTGCCCCAGCACGGCCGTCCCTTCCGTGGCCGCGCGATGATCAACCGTTTCCTCGACTGGATCGAGGCACTGCCCTGCGGCGTGGACCTGCTCGACGAAACCAGTTACCGGGTACCCGCCTAGGCCGGTGGCGGAATCAGTCCTCGAAGAGGTGGCCGAACTTCGCGGCCTTGGTCTCCAGGTACGCGTGATTGTGGGGGTTGCGCCCGGCCTGTAACGTCACGCGCTCGGCCACCTCGACACCCGCCCGCGCCAGCCCCTCGACCTTCTGCGGGTTGTTGGTGAGCAGCCGCACCGCGCCCACGCCGAGGTAGCGGAGCATGTCCGCGGCGATGGTGTAGTCCCGGGCGTCGGCGGCGAAGCCCAGGGCCTCGTTCGCTTCCACCGTGTCCGCGCCCTCGCGGTCCTGCACCGCGTAGGCGCGGATCTTGTTGAGCAGACCGATGCCACGACCCTCCTGGCGCAGGTAAACGAGCACGCCCCGGCCGGCGCGGCCGATGCGCTCAAGCGCGGCCTCTAGCTGCGGGCCGCAGTCACAGCGCTGGCTGAACAGCGCATCGCCGGTCAGGCACTCGGAGTGCACCCGCGCGAGTACGGGCGCGCCGTCGTCGACATCGCCGATCACCAGGGCGACGTGCTCACGGCCGCCGCCCGGTTCCTCGAAGCCGTGGATGACGAATTCGCCCCATTGCGTGGGGAGACGCGCCGCACCGACGTGCACCGCGCCCGCGCTGTTGGTATTTCGCTCGCTCATTGTCTCGATGCGTGGGTAAAGGCTGTCACGATATCACGCCCCGCGGCCATGGGGCTCGCGCAAGTCCAGCTCCGGTCCCACCGGAATGATGCCCGTGGGGTTGATGCCGGGGTGACTCGTGTAATAGTGGCGCTTGATGTGATCCAGGTTCACGGTGTCGGCGATCCCGGGCACCTGGTAGAGCTCGCGGGTATAGGCCCACAGGTTCGGATAGTCCACCAGCCGCCGCTGGTTGCACTTGAAATGGCCCACGTACACCGGGTCGAAACGCAGCAGCGTGGTGAATAGCCGCCAGTCCGCCTCCGTCAGGCGCTCCCCGACGAGATAACGCTGGCGTCCCAGGCGGTCCTCCAGCTCGTCGAGGGCCTCGAAAAGCCGCTCCACCGCATCCTCGTACGCCTGCTGACTGGTGGCGAAACCAGCCTTGTAGACGCCGTTGTTCACGCGCTCGTAGACGAATGCGTTGACCTCGTCGATCTCGCCGCGCAAAGGCCCGGGGTAGAAATCCAGTGAGGCGTCCCCCCAGGCGTCGAATGCCGAGTTCAGCATGCGCATGAGCTCGGCCGACTCGTTGTTGACGATCGTGCCGGTGTGCCTGTCCCAGAGCATCGGCACGGTGACGCGGCCGGTGTAGTCGGCCTTTGCGGCGGTATAGACCTGATGCAGGTAATCGTGGCCATGGATGTGATCCGGCGTGGCACCGGGGTACTCGTCGAACCGCCATCCCTGCGCCCCCATGTGCGGGTGCACGACGGACACGCTGATCGCCGCTTCCAGGCCTTTGAGCTTGCGCAGGATCAGCGTTCTGTGCGCCCACGGGCAGGCCAGTGAGACATAGAGATGATAGCGGCCGGGCTCCGCCGGAAAACGCGCCCGCGAGTCGGCCTCAACCCAGTCGTGAAACTTCGTCGCGGGGCGTTCGAAGCGTCCGCCGGTGCTCTTGGTGTCATACCACTGATCATGCCAGACGCCGTCAATCAGTAATCCCATGGGACCCTCTCATACGAGTAGTAATAAAAACCGTTTGCATTTGCATAAATTAACCTGTTAGCTTTCCGCGCCTTCGGCCCCCTCCCGCCCCGGGGACAGCCCACAAGGAGGACACATGAGAAGAACGCCATTCGGGCCCGCGCTGTGTGCGGCAGCCCTCACCATGACGCCGCTGTGGGCGGCCGCAGCCGACGCCGGCAGTGAAGCGCCGTTGATGCTCGACACGCTGGACATCACCGACCAGGTGGCCGCCACGAAGACGCGAACGCCGTACCTGGAAACGCCGCAGTCGGTATCGGTCATCACCGGTGAGCAGATCGACGAGCAGGGCTCGGAGACGGTACAACGCGCCACGCGCTACACGCCGGGCGTGTTCGCCAACCAGATCGGCGCCTCCAATCGCTACGACTATCTGGTACTCCGCGGTTTTTCCGACGGCAGTATCGACAATACGTTCCTCGACGGTCTGAAGCTCCTCGGCGACGCCGGCACGTTCACATCGCTGCAGGTCGACCCCTACTTCCTCGAACGCATCGAAGTGGTCAAGGGTCCGGCCTCGGTGCTCTACGGCCGCGCTTCCCCGGGCGGTATCGTCGCGCTCACGAGCAAGCAGCCATTGTTCACCCCATACCGGCAAGTGCAGGCGAGCGTGGGCAACCAGAACGCCCGCGGGCTCGGCTTCGACGTCACCGGCGCGGTGGGTGATTCCGACACGGCGGCGTTCCGGCTCACGGGGCTCGCCCGCAACGCCGATACGCAGTTCGATCACCTGGAGGAAGAGCGCTACGCCCTGGCTCCTTCCCTCGCCTTGAATCTGGGCACGGACACACGGCTGACCCTGCGGGCGTACCTGCAGAACGACCCCGAGGGCGGCTCCCACAGCGGCCTGCCGGCGGAGGGCACCCTGTTTCCGCGCAACGGGCGCACGATCTCCCGCCACTTCTTCGAGGGCGAGCCGGCTTTCGAGGCGTTCCAGCGCAAACAGAACATGATCGGCTACGAGCTCGAGCACGCGTTCGGCGATACGGTCTCGTTCCGCCAGAACGCCCGCTACGTGCGCGCCGACGTGGACCTGGAACAGGTCTACGCGTATGGCTGGGCCTCGGAGACCGAGCTCAACCGCTACTTCTCCGGTGCCGACGAGGAGCTCGATGCGTTCACCATCGACAATCAGCTCCAGTTCGACTTCGCTACCGGCACCCTCAATCACCGCGTGCTCGCCGGCCTGGACTACCAGGACCGCAACGCGGACGTGATCTGGGAATCGGGCTCGTTCCCGCCCATCGACGCTTTCGACCCGGAGTACGGTGCCGACCCCATCGCCATCGCCACCTCCACGAAGCAGGACCGCAGCCTGGAGCAGACCGGCATCTACCTGCAGGACCAGCTCGCCGCCGGCCAGTGGCGTTTCTCCCTGGGCGGGCGCTACGACTGGGTGGAGATCGACAACGTCGACCCCGATACCGGCGAGGGGCCGGGCGCCGATACCAGCGAGTTCAGTGGCCGCGCCGGCGCACTCTACCGCTTCGACAGCGGGGTATCGCCGTATCTCAGCTACTCCGAATCGTTCCGGCCCAACAGCCAGACCGACGACAACGGCGAGCTGCTCGCACCCACCCGTGGCACCCAGTACGAAGCGGGCGTGAAGGTGCAGCCCGGCGGCCCGTCGGATCAGTTCTCCGTGGCGTTGTTCCGTATCGACCTGGAAAACGTCGCCACCAAGAAGCCCAACGAGACCTTCTACCGCTCCCTGGGCGAGATCCGTTCCCAGGGTATCGAGCTCGAGGCACGAACCCGGCTTACCGAGCAATTCGACGTTCGCGCGAGTTACACCTACAACGACGTCACCTACGAGCGCGCCGACAACGGTACCCAGGGTAACGACGCCAACATGGCGCCACGCCATCGCGCTTCCGTGTGGGGCAACTACCGATTCCACGGCGACACCCTGCGGGGGCTCCAACTCGGTCTCGGGGCGACCTACACCGCGGACCTCTGGGCGGACCCGGAGAACACGCGGCGGGTGCCCGATTACACCATCGTGGACTTCGGCGCGAGCTACGACTTCACGGCGCTCGGCATGCCCGGGCTCATGGCACGGCTGAATATCAACAACCTCTTCGACCGCGACTACGTGGCCTCGTGTTTCGACCTCAACTACTGCTACTACGGCTCGGAACGCACCGTGCGCGCGACAGTCAGTTACGAGTTCTGATCGCACCGGAGCCGCATCGGAATCGAACACAGAGACACGAAGGTGCTCGACGGCGACACGGCATTTCACACCCTTCGCACGCTTTGTCGCCCCTTCGTGCTCTTTGTGTTCTTTCCCGCGTATCACGCCGCCCCACATGCAGAGCAATTCGCAGAGAGCGGGCGTACCCGGCGGCCGACCTCTGCCGCTTCCCCCGATCCATGTCGGGTACCGCCTGACGGCGGTTCCCGACCTACGGCCTGACGCCGCCCCGCAGGGCGAAGCAGGCGCTGCGCCGTCACGGATCACCCGGCGAGCTTTGCCGCGATCTCGGTGACATGCCGGCCCTGGGCCCGGGCCAGGGAAAGCTCCTTGTCGCTCGGCTGGCGACTACCATCGCCGCCGGCCATGGTTGCCGCCCCGTAGGGCGAGCCACCGCGGGGCTCGCTGATGTCGAACAGCTCCAGCCCCTTGGCGTACGGCAGCCCCACGATCACCATGCCGTGGTGTGCCAGCGTCGGCCACGTACTCAGAATCGTGCTCTCGTTGCCCGCACCGGTACCGGTGGACGTGAACACGCTCGCGACCTTGCCCACCAGGGCACCATTCGCCCAGAGACCGCCGGTCTGGTCCAGAAACGTACGCATCTGCCCGGCCATGTTGCCGAACCGGGTGGGGGTGCCGAAAATCACCGCGTCGTAGTCGGCGAGCTCCCCCGGGGCCGCCTCGGGTACCGTGCGGTCGTAGCTCGCCCCAGCGGCGCGGGCGGCTTCTTCCGGCATCGTCTCCGGCACACGCTTGACCACTACCTCGGCTTCCCCCGCCTCGCGGGCGCCGGCGGCAACCTCCTCCGCCAGCCGTTCGATATGGCCGTACATGCTGTAGTAGAGCACCAGTACTCGCGTCATCGCTGTTTCCTCCCTTTCGTATCCAGCGGTTCGAATACCGGTACCGAGCCTAGAGAAATCACAGGCGGAGACAATCCCGACCTTAGCGAACATACTGTTGCAGTATTGGAAACAAACTGCACGGAGTACCGTTCATGGACCGGCTGGCAGCCATGCAGGCCTTCATCCGGGTTGCCGACGAGGGCAGCTTCACCATTGCCGCGGAACGGCTCGCCATATCGAAATCCGTGGTGAGCAAGCAGATCCAGGCCCTGGAGCGGCACCTGGGGGTGCGCCTGTTCAACCGGAGCACCCGGCAACTGCACCTCACCGAACCGGGCATTCGCTTCTACGAGCGCGCGAGCCGCATCATCGAGGATCTAGCCGACGCCGAACGCACCGTGGCCGACCTGCAGGCGCGCCCCCGCGGGCGGCTGTGCATCAACGTCCCCGTCTCGTTCGCGCTGGGCCACCTTTCACCCGCACTACCGGAATTCCTCGCCCGCTACCCCGAGCTCAGCGTGGACGTGACCCTGGGCGACCGCTTCGTGGACCTGGTGGAAGAGGGCTACGACCTCTCCATACGCATCAGCGCGCTCGAGGACTCCAGCCTCATCGCCCGGCGCATCGCGCCCTGCGAGAGCTGGGTCTGCGCCTCGCCGGACTACCTGGCCCGCCACGGACATCCAAGCCATCCCCGGGAGCTGGCGACGCACCACGGCCTGATCTACGCGTACGCCCGCCCACCACGGGAATGGCAGCTCACGGCACCGGACGGCACCGTCCACCGCGTGCCCGTCACCGGGCGTCTGCGGATCAACAACGGCGAGATGCTGGTAGACGCCGCACGCGCAGGCACAGGCATCATCGTCACCCCGGATTTCATCGCCTACCGTGCCGTGCGCGCCGGCGAGCTGGTGCGCCTGTTCCCCGACCACCGCGGCCCGGAGCTCGCCATCCACGCCGTCTACCCCTACACACGCCACGTCCCGGCCAAGGTGCGCGCTTTCATCGATTTTCTGCTAGAGCGTTTCGGCAACGGCGCGCCGCCGTGGGCGTGGGAGCGGATCAACGACGAAAGTCGCTGATCACGCCCGTTCCGCGTTCCGGGGCCGAGTTCCGGGTGGGTCGAGGCCGGATCTCAGACGGCGATCGTTTACCGCTCGCGCCAGGACTTGCTAACCATCTCGAAACCAGAAACCCGAAACGAGCAACCCGAAACCCATCCACCCTTCGCACGAGTTGGAATCCCCGCCGCAATCCCCCATCTTCACCCCCAGATACGCTTTTGACTTTTCCAACGAGGTCTACCGCTCATGCGAATGGACAAACTCACGACGAAATTCCAGGCCGCACTGGCCGAGGCGCAGTCGCTTGCGGTCGGGCGCGACCACCAGTTCATCGAGCCGGAGCACTTGCTGGTGGCCATGCTCGACCAGGAAGGCGGTGGCGTTCGCCAGCTCCTGCAGCACGCTGGCGTGAACGTCAACTACCTGCGCTCACAGCTCGGCGAAGCCCTGGATCACATCGCCCAGGTGGAAGGCGCCGCCGGGGACGTGCAGATCTCCAACGACCTGGGGCGGCTGCTCAACGTCACCGACAAGCTCGCCCAGAAGCGCAAGGACCAGTACATCTCCAGTGAGCTGTTCGTGCTGGCGCTGGCCAGCGACGACAAGGCGCGCGCGGCGACCATCGTCAAGCGCGCCGGCGCCGACAAGGCAGCGCTGGAACATGCCATCGAGGAGGTCCGCGGGGGCGAGAACGTCTCCGATCCCAACGCCGAGGATCAGCGCCAGGCGCTGGACAAGTACACCATCGACCTCACCGAGCGCGCCGAGCAGGGCAAGGTGGACCCGGTCATCGGCCGCGACGACGAGATCCGCCGCACGGTGCAGGTACTGCAGCGGCGCACCAAGAACAACCCGGTGCTCATCGGCGAGCCCGGCGTCGGCAAGACCGCCATCGTGGAGGGCCTGGCCCGGCGCATCGTCGAGGGCGACGTGCCCGAGACGCTCAAGGACAAGCGGGTCGTGAGCCTCGACGTGTCGGCCAGGCACCTCCACGAGCGGCCCGGCGCCGCGCCGCCGGCTGCGGTCCCGAGCGTCGACGGGACGGCCGCGGGGCCGGTGGGGGATGCGCGGGTGAGCGCCGAGGTGGTCCGCGACGTCGACGGGGCAGGTCGCCCGTTGCCCGTCGACGGCTACGATGCGCCGGCCCGCTGGAGCACCGCCGCGGTCGTCGCCAGCTCGATGATGGGCTGGCTGGAGGCGGCGGCCGCCAGCGTCGTCCTGAACGTCAACGTCCCGAACGTGCCGTTCGACCAGCTGGCCGGCATGCAGGCCGCGACCCTCGCACCGTTCGGCCGGGTGCGAGCTGCGGTGGTGGAGTCGGCGGAGCACCGTGGTCGCGTCCAGATGGAGCTTCGGCCGAGCGAGGAGGAGCTGCCCGTCGACTGCGACACGGCCCTCGTCGACCAGGGGTTCGTGGCGGTCACGGCCCTCTCCGGCATCGGGCGCGACCCGTCGGTCGACCTGTCCGACCTGCTGGACGACGTGCTCATCGGCGGCGGGAGGACCGCGTGAGGCGCCGTGATCCGCGGGCGTCGGGCGTGCCGTGAGCGCGGCAGGCCTCGCGGCC
>CAZHBN010000017.1:20735-26771 GCA_964530405.1 uncultured Ectothiorhodospiraceae bacterium | reverse complement strand
CGCCGTAGTAGACGAGCTGGACGATGAACATCAGCTCCTTGGTGCCCGGGCCCACTAGGATGTTGTCGGGGTCGTAGTCCAGGCCTTCGGTGCGGCGGAGGTATCCGGCGATCGCTGCACGCAGGTCGGCGAGCCCCTTCACGGCGAGGTAATCCTTCTCGGCGGCATGCTCGCGCAGGGATTCGGTGACGAAATCCGGAACGGGGAAGGGGGACTGTCCGAGCCCGAGCCGGAACACATCGCGGCCCTGGCGTTGCAGCTCGGCACACTGCTCATTGATGGCCAGGGTGGCGGACGGTCCGAGGCCGCGGACGTTGAGGTTGAGGTGAACGTGGGGGGAGAGTCGGTCTTGCAGGGGGTCGCTGTCTTCCACGATACGCTCCGTAAGGCGTGTTTCGGTGAGCATGAGCGCTTCCAGTGTAACGCTCATGAGCTATGTATTTTTGCGTTAAAGAAGTTAGTTTGCAATTGTGCAATGCATTTTACGGGAGGTAAGACGATGGATGGTCGCGCTGCGCTGGTGTTCGGGGCCCTGGCGGGGCTGGTGGGTGTCGTGTTCGGGGCGTTCGGGGCTCATGCGCTGACTGGCGTGCTGTCGGCGGAACGACTAGAGGTCTGGGAAACGGCGGTGCGCTATCAGCTCGTGCACGCCCTGGGGCTCGTTTTCATCGGAACGCTGGCCCCGTCATCCGGGCGCGGATGGCTGCGCTGGTCGGCGGCGAGCCTGATGGGTGGCGTGATCGTGTTCTCCGGCAGCCTGTACCTGTTGTGCCTGACCGGCGCGCAGTGGCTGGGCGCAATCACACCGGTCGGCGGTGTGCTATGGATCGTGGGCTGGGGGCTGCTCGCCGTGTATGGGTTGCGTCACCGCTGACGTGGATGACGGCGGAAGTGCGACACTTTGACACAGGTGCACATCCGGGGGTGTCTTTTGGGAGCAGCCCGTAAGTACCGGTCAGGGCGGTCTTCGGGAGAGATCGTGCCGAGCTGAACGCATGGGCTCACCGCCTCGTTGTGCGGCGCAATGCTGGCGATGGCGACATTGCTTGGATACACTGGCCGGCGTCGATGAGCGGCATGTTGTGCTGCCGCGACAACCTCACGGGACCCGGGCCGTGTTTACCTGACATCCGAACTACCCGTTCCGGCTCGTCGGCCGGCAGGCACCAGGCGTGATCGCGCGCCGTGGGAATGCCTGCCCGGTGACGAAAGGAGGTCTAGCCGTGGAGCTCGATCCGGTCCTTCTAGCGCGCATTCAGTTTGCCTTCGTGGTGTCCTTCCACATTCTCTTTCCGTCTTTCACCATCGGCCTCGCCGCGTATCTCGCCGTGCTGGAGGGGTTGTGGCTGCGCACTGGACGCGAGGTATATCAGCGTCTGTCGCGCTTCTGGGTGAAGATCTTCGCGGTCTCGTTCGGCATGGGCGTGGTCTCGGGGATCGTGATGTCCTACCAGTTCGGAACGAACTGGAGCGAATTCTCCGCCGTTGCCGGCAACGTGATCGGTCCGCTCATGGGCTACGAGGTGGTCACCGCGTTCTTCATGGAGGCGACCTTCCTCGGCATACTGCTGTTCGGGCGCAATCGGGTGCCGCCGTTCCTGTACTTCCTCGCCGCCTGTGTCGTCGCCGTGGGTACCCTGTTCTCGGCGTTCTGGATCCTGGCGGCGAATAGCTGGATGCACACGCCGGACGGCACGGTGCTGCGCGACGGTGTTTTCCGCATCGAGAGCTGGGCGCAGGCGGTGTTCAACCCGTCGTTCCCGTATCGGCTCGCGCACATGGTCACCGCGACGTTCCTGACCACCGCGTTCGTGGTCGCCTCGGTGAGCGCCTGGTATCTGCGCACCGGCCGCTTTCCGCGGGTCGGGCGGAAGGGGCTGTCCATGGCGATGTGGCTGATCTGCATACTCGCCCCGGCACAGATCGTCATCGGTGATCTTCACGGCCTGAACACGCTGGAGCACCAGCCGGTCAAAGTGGCGGCCATGGAAGGGCACTGGGAGACACACCGCGGCGCACCGATGGTTCTCTTCGGAATTCCGGATCCGGCCAACGAAACCAATCGCTATGAGGTCGCCATCCCGAATCTCGCCAGTCTCATTCTTACCCACGAATGGGATGGTGAGGTGAAGGGCCTGACGGCGTGGCCCGAGGACGAACGCCCGCCGGTGGCGCCGGTGTTCTGGTCCTTCCGGGTGATGGTGGCGATCGGTGTGCTCATGCTCGCGATCGGCGCGATCAGTCTGTGGCTGCGCTGGCGTGGCCGCCTTTACGAGGCGCCCTGGTTCCTGCGCCTGGTGCAGTACTGCATGCCCGTGGGGTTCGTGGCCATCCTGGCCGGCTGGTTCACCACCGAGATCGGTCGCCAGCCGTGGGTGGTCTATGGGCTGATGCGCACGGGTAACGCCGTATCGCCCACCGTCGGCGGTGTCGAAGTACTGGTGTCGTTGATCGCCTTTGTCGCGGCTTACGCGTTCATTTTCGGTTTCGGTATCTACTACCTGGTCAAGCTGGTGCGCAAGGGGCCCGACCCGGCGCCCGGGCCGGACGTGAGCGAGGGCACGCCCATGCGGCCGCTGTCCATGCCCGTGGATACGATCGACGCGGAGGGATGACCCATGGATATCATGCTCGCCAACGTCTGGGCCGCGGTGCTCGCGTTCGCCGTGCTCATGTACGTGCTCATGGACGGTTTCGATCTGGGGGTGGGCATTCTCTTCCCCTTCGCCGCGAACGACGGTCACCGGGACCTGATGATGAATTCCGTCGCCCCCGTGTGGGACGGCAACGAGACCTGGCTGGTGCTCGGCGGCGGCGGTCTGCTGGCGGCCTTTCCACTGGCCTATGCAACGCTGCTACCGGCGATGTATTTCCCCGTGCTGCTGATGCTCATCGCGTTGATATTCCGGGGCGTGGCCTTCGAGTTCCGCTTCAAGGCGCACACCAGCCGCCGGCTGTGGAATGCCGCTTTCCATGGTGGTTCAGTGGCTGCGACCTTCGCCCAGGGCATCGTGCTCGGCGGCTTCATTCAGGGGTTCGAGACCCGGGACGGACGTTTTGCCGGTGGCGCTTTCGACTGGCTGACGGGGTTCAGCGTATTCACGGGTTTCGCCCTGGTCGCCGGTTACGCGCTGCTGGGGGCCACCTGGCTGGTGATGAAAACCGAGGGGGATCTGCAACAGTGGGCGCGCGCTCACGCACGGCGCCTGGTGTGGTTGCTCATCGCGGCAGTGATCATCGTCAGCCTGTGGACGCCCTGGCTGGATGAGTCCATCGCCGCGCGCTGGTTCTCGTGGCCGAACCTGCTGTTCTTCTCGCCGGTGCCGGTGCTCACCGCGCTGTGCATGTGGCAGTTGGTGCGTGCGCTGGATGGCGGTGCCGAGTATCAGCCGTTCATCTACGCCCTCGTGTTGTTCTGGCTGTCGTACTCCGGCTTCATCATCAGCCTGTGGCCGCACGTCATTCCGCCGCGGGTGACCATCTACGAAGCTGCTGCAGCCCCGGAGGCACAGCTGTTCCTGTTGATCGGGGTCGGTTTCCTGGTGCCGGCAATCCTTGCCTATACCGCGTATACGTACTGGGTGTTCCGGGGCAAGGTGAGGCCCGGCGAGGGCTATCACTGATCGGCGCGTGGCGCCGCTGTGCACGGATCAGCGGCGTCGTCTCGCGATCGTTTCCCGGTCGTCTGCGGCCGGTGCACTGCCTTGCTCTGAACGCAGCTCGCCGGCGCTATGCTCGTAGTCGATCTCATCGGGGGCAACCGTGCCCCCGGAGATGACGAAGGTCATCGCCTGGTCCAGCGTCCAGTCGGTGGCGGTGAGTCGCTCAACGGGTACCAGCTCCAGGTACCCGGAGGTCGGGTTGGGGGTGGTCGGCACGTACACTGCAGCGATCCGGCGACCGGTTTCGCGGTCGGTGAGCACGCGGGTGACGAATCCCACGGTCTTCATCTGCCGGTGGGGGAAGTCGATCAGCACGACGCGCTGCACCGACTCCGGCTGCTGTTGCAGCGCCGAGAGCAGCGCCTTGGTGGCGCCGTAGATTTTCTGCACCAGGGGAATGCGGTTGATGAGCGCGTCGAAGGCGGCGATGATTCGCCGCCCCACCACCCGGGTCGCCGCCCAGCCGAGCACCAGCAGCCCGAAGAGCGTCAGCAGGACGGCGACGGCCGTCTCGAACGCCGGTGCGAGCAGCAGTTGCGCGGTATCCGGGGAGTAGGGGCGCACCACGTTGGCGAGGGTGGTCACCCAGGGGCGCCCGAAACCCGAGAGCTGCTGCACGACGAAGCGAAAGACCACCCAGGTGATCCAGATCGGGATCACCGTCAATACGCCGGCGAGCAGGTAGTTGCGAAGCCGTCCGGCTTTGTGCGTGCTCATGGGTGGTCGCTCAACCTCCGCCCACGGGGCGGTCGGGTCGTGAGTCGTGTCCGCTCAGATTAACCGGCTTCGCGGGTGGAGGACAGCGGCGCATCGAGTGCGGTGATCTCGCCGGTTTCGAAGTCCAGTACGCGGCCGTCGGCGAGGGTGCGCTCGATGAGTCCCTCGTAATCCGGGAGCACTCGTGCTTCCAGGCTTTCCAGGTGCACATGGCGGGACTTGGTGCGCGGGTTGGTACTAAGCAGCGCGCAGCAGTCCTTGTAGGGCTCCGTACACATGTCGAAGGTGCCGATGGCGCGGGCGCGGTCGATGATCTCCTGCTTGTCGAGCCCCACCAGTGGTCTGAGGATGGGTAGTTCGCTGGCCTGGGAGGCGCTGACCATGTTCTCCAGCGTCTGCGAGGCGACCTGGCCGAGGCTGTCACCGGCGACCATGGCGCGCGCGCGCAGGATACCGGCCACACGCTGGCCCACGCGTGCGACGAAACGCCGGAACAGGATCATCTCGTAGCCGGTACGCTCGTGGCCGATCAGCGCCATGTCGAAGTGTGTGTAGGGCAGCAGCAGGAGTCGCGAGCGCAGCGTATAGCGGCTCAGGTGCCGGGCGATCCGGGAGACCAGGTTGTCGGCGGCGTCTTCGGGGCGCACGTGGCTGGCGGTCATGTGGAGGAAGTCCACGCGGCAGCCGCGTTTGGCCATCATCCAGGCGGCGACGGGCGAGTCGATGCCCCCGGAGAGCAGCGAGAGAACGTGGCCGCCGGAGAATACCGGCAGACCGCCCATGCCGCGGCGGCGATCGGCGTAGATGTAGGCACCTTCCGGGTAGATATCCACGTGGAAAGCGCGGTCCGGGCGGCGGAGATTCACGTGCTGCCAGCCGGTTCGCTCGATAATGGCCGCGCCGAGGCGCCGACCGAACTCGTCCGACTTCAACGGAAACCCCTTGTCCGCCCGGTTGACGCGCACCGCGAAGCGCTCGCCCTCGCGGAAGTGGGCCGCTGCCTGCTCGACCACGATGCCTTCGATGATCCCGGGGTTCGCCTCGTCGCCGCCGTCGCGCAGCTCCGCGGGCGTGAGGAAGGCCACGGGGGCGTACGAGGCGATGCCGGGAATCTCCGCGAGCGCGTCGAGTGCCCGCGAAAGCTGCCCGGGCGCCGCGTCAGTGACGTCGATGGTGATACGGTCGCGTCCGCGGCGCACGGTCCAGCCGCCGAGGCCTTCGCGTTGCAGGCGGATCTTGATGTTACGCCGTAGCCGGCCTTCGAAGTCGCGGCGGTTGCGGCCCTTGAGCGCGACCTCGGCATAGTGGATGAGAATGCGGTTGCAGTGCATGGCAGCGTGAGTCCGAAAGCGGCGAGGCGGCGTATTGTAACGATCTTTGCACACTCTGCGGAGGCCGGACCATCGGTCGGAGGCCACGAAGCCCTCGCTGATGGGCTTCGTGGCGAATACCCGGTGACCATCGCGGCGTGCGCGCCGTTGCGTGAGTCGGGGGCCGCCCATTGGCGGTGCCTCGACCCGCGGGGTGGTCAATCAGTGTGCTGTGCCGCCACCTCGCTGAGCACATCCGCGACCACGCCGGTGAGGCGTTTGGCGGTGGGAATGTGCAGGAACTCGTTGGGGCCGTGGGCGTTGGAGTGCGGGCCGAGCACACCGGT
>CAZHBN010000017.1:0-20725 GCA_964530405.1 uncultured Ectothiorhodospiraceae bacterium | reverse complement strand
TGAGGAACTGCGCCTCGGGGAATGCCTCGCCGAGCATGCCCATGAACGGGATCGTGCCGCCTTCGCCCATGTACATGGCAGGGTGGCCGAACCACTGCTCGGAGGCGGTGTCCACGGCGTGGCCCAGCCACTCCGCCAGCGGCGGCGCGTGCCAGCCCGAGGATGCCTGGGTCGCCTCGAAGCGCACCCGGGCGTTGTAGGGCGGATCGGCTTCCAGGGTTTCCTTGAGCACGCCGGAGGCTGTCTCGCCGTCCACGGTGGGCGGCAGTCGCATCGACAACCGTAGCGCGGTACCGGGGCGGAGCACATTGCCCGCCTCGGGTAGCGGTGGCATTCCACCTGCGCCGGTGATCGACAGTGCCGGCCGCCAGGTGCGGTTGAGCACCCGCTCCGTGGCGTTCGTGCCCATGGGCCCGGCGCCATCGACGAAAGGGAATTTGGCATGGACCGCGTCACCGAGTATTCCGGCTGACTGTTCCGCCTGGTACCGCCGAATCTCGGGGACTTCGGCATGCAGTGCGCCCGGGCGCACTGCGCCGGTTTCCGCGTCCTCGATGCGGTCGAGCAGGGCGCGGGCGATGCGGAAGCTCGACGGCACCACACCACTGGCGTCACCGGAGTGGACGCCTTCGTCGAGGATGTCCACGTGCAGGTCGCCGGCGGCGACACCCCGAAGCGACGTCGTCAGCCAGAGTTGATCGTAATTGCCGCAGCCGGAGTCCAGGCAGATGACAAGGTCCGGTGTCCCCAGACGATCGCCGAGGTGTTCGAAGTAGGGGGGCAGGTCGAAGCTGCCGCTTTCCTCGCAGGTTTCGATCAGCACGACGCAGCGGGGGTGGCGTACGCCCTGATCCTGGAGAGCGCGGATGGCGGTCAACGAGGCAAAAACCGCATAGCCGTCGTCGGCACCGCCCCGGCCATAGAGGCGATCGTCGAGGCGTACCGGTGTCCACGGCCCCTTGTCCGCGTCCCAGCCCTGCATCTCCGGCTGCTTGTCGAGGTGGCCATAGAGCAGCACTTCTCCGGGCGCGCTGCCTTCGATTTCCACCAGAAGAACCGGCGTGCGTCCGGGGAGCCTCACCACTTCGACGCTCATACCGTCGATGGATTGCTGCCGGCACCAGCGTTCGGCCAGGTCCACCGCCTGATCGATGTGGCCGTTTCCCGCCCAGTTCTCATCGAAGTGCGGCGATTTGGCGGGAATCTCGATATAAGTGGCGAGTCGCTCGAGAATGTCGTTTTCCCACGCCTGCTCGATGAGCGGCTGGGCTTTCGTCCGATCCATGGTCATAACGTGTGGCAACCCTTTGGTCAGGGCCGATCCGCGGCTTCCGCACAGTCAATGCACAGCGTCGCCGCCGGGTCGGCGATAAGGCGTCGGGGATCGATGGGCTCCTCGCAGCGCAGACAGTCACCGTATTCGCCCGCTTCCAGGCGGCGCAGCGCCGCGTCGATGCGCTGCATTTCACGCCGCGCACGCTCGCGGCCGGCGCTCGCCATCGCTTGCGCCTGCATGGCATCCATTCGGGTAAGCCGCCCGTTACGCTGTTGATCCAGCTCTACGGTCCCGGCGGCTTCATCCCGGGTCCGTGCAGTGGCCGTCAAAGCGTCGCGACGGGCGAGCAGGCGTTCGCGCACGGCATCCGGGTCGAGGGGCCCTTCCTCATCCATGTTGGTAAGGATACCGAAGGCACTGACGCCTCGATAGGCCTGCCCGGGCGCCCATGGGCCTGGACACGGAGTCGGGCGGAGGGGCGTTCGCCGTTGCGGGAGCATCCAGTCGCCGTGCGAGCACGGGATCGACACGAGCAACGTGCCGGCGCCGGAACGCCGGTCCTGGTAGGGTGCCCAGGGGATGGGTCATTCCACGACGTGCGCGGCCAGGCGCAGGTCCGGTTCCGTGGCCACGTACTCGAGGGCGCGTACGTAGGCGGCCTGGTCGGCGCTCTGGATGGCGCCGGGGCGCACCGCGTTCACCAGCGCCAGGGCTTCGTCAGGCGGGATGCCACGTTCGACCAGGATGCGTGCGAGCAATACCCCGCTACGTCCGTAGCCGGACATGCAATGGAGCACGAGACTGCCACCGGCATTCAGACAGGCATGGGCGTCGGTGCGGACCGGATCCCAGGCACGGTCGAACGCGTTCTCGTCGATGGGGGAGAGGTCGCTGACGGGGCAGTGCATCCAGACGAGGCCGGCGCCTTCTACCAGTGGCCCGAGATCGTCCAGATCCAGTAGCGCGAGCTCGTCGCCCTCGAGCAGCGTCAGTACGGCAGTGGCGCCCCAATGGCGCAGACGAGCAATATCCTGTTCCACCCCGCCGGGCTCCACGGCCATGCTGCCGAAGAGCCTCACCCGGCCCGGGCAGCCGGTGACGCCGATCCGTCCGCCGTTGGTCAGGCGAAGCGCATCGATACACAGGGGATTCGTCATGACCGTGCTGCCGTGGGTGCTCGCGCAATTCCTCTAACTTAAAGATAGTTCACCGACCAATGGTGTGCCAGGGAGCTTGACGTGTACCCGGGCACCGCCCAAAGGGGACGCGTCGATGCCGAGCGTACCGCCGGCTGCGGCCACCAGTTCGCCGACTACGGCGAGCCCTATGCCTTCGCCGGGGGTGTGTTCATCGAAGCGCACGCCGCGCCTGGTCACCGCCTCACGGACCGCTGCCGGGATACCCGGGCCGTCGTCCTCCACGGTGAGCCGGAACGTGCCGGCGTCGTCGGGTTCGGTGCTGATGCGTATCTCGCTGCGGGCGTATTTCCAGGCGTTGTCGACGAGGTTGCCCGCGATTTCCATGAGGTCATCCTCGGTGCCCGAATAGGCCAGCGGAGCGGGGCAGTCGATGGTGATCGCGCGAGGCGTGTGCGCGCGTGCGTGCTCGAGCACGCGAACGAGGCGCTCGATAACCGGAGTCACGGGGGTGCGTTCGCTGGCACGGAGGCTGCCGGCACCGGTGCGGCGGACGTGATAGTCGAGGCTGCGGTCGATCCGCTCGACCTGCGCCGCGGCCACCTCGAGGTCGTCGTCCTCGCGGCTGGCAAGTGCGCTTCGCAGCACCGCCAGCGGTGTTTTCAGACTGTGGGCGAGATTGTCCAGACCGTGGCGGTAGCGCCGGGAACGTTCGCGTTCGCTTTCTGCAAGCGTGTTGATGTTGTCAGTGAGGGGGGTGATCTCCCGCGGGTAGTCCCGGGCGAGGGCGTCGCGGCGGCCGTGATTCATGTCTGCGACCTCGCGCGCGACGCGCCTGAGGGGGGCCAGTCCCCAGTGGACGGTGAGACCGAGGCCGGCGAGCAATGCGACGGCGCCGAGCGCCAGCCAGCCGAGGAGCGTGCGCCGGAACCGGCCGGTTTGCGCGGCGAAGGTCGCCGGCGATTCGGCCACGGTCACACTGAAACGGTGCGGCGGGCCGTCCGCCGGTTCCCAGAGAACGCCATAGTCCAGGCGGAATATGTCGTCCATACGCTCGAAGCGCATGGTGCCCGCGGGTACCGGATCGGGTTGCGGCAGGTCCCGGCCGAGCGTGGAGCGCGATTGCCAGCTTACCCCGCCGTTCGCGTCCAGCAGCCAGGCGTACAGGCCGGAACCGGGGCGGCCCAGCCGCGGCTCAGGGAGCGTGCTTGCCAGCGTCACGCCGGAATCGCTCACATCCACGGCGGCCAACAGCGTATGGACATGACCGAGCAGACGCTCGCGCTGCGCGGCAAGGGCACTCTGTCGGAACGCCTGGTCCAGTGCGATGCCGGTGATGACCGTGAATGCCAGGGTCACCGCCGCGGCAGTAAGCAGAAGGCGGCGGTGGAGCGAACCAGTCACGATATGGCGTCCGGGTCCTTCAGGCGATATCCCCGCCCGCGCAGGGTCTCGATGGGTTGCCGGGTGCCGGTGGGATCGAGCTTGCGGCGAAGCCGGCGCATGAACACCTCGATGACGTTGCTGTCACGCTGGTCGTCGTCGGCATAAAGGTGCTCCATAAGGCGCGTCTTGGAAAGCACTTCGCCCGGGTGGTGCATGAGGTAGGCGAGCAGCCGGTATTCATAAGCGGTCACGGTGACCGGCACGCCGTCGACACTCACCTGCTCGGTGCGCGTGTCCACCCGTATGCGGCCATGCCTCAGCACGGGGTCGGCCCAACCGCCGGCACGGCGGAGCAGCGCATGCAACCGGGCGATGAGCTCCTCCATGTGAAAGGGCTTGACCAGGTAGTCGTCGGCGCCGGCCTCCAGGCCGGTCACCTTGTCCTGCCAGCGACCGCGCGCGGTGAGGATGAGTACGGGATAGCGCAGACCCGCACCGCGCAGCGCGCGGATGATCTCCAGGCCATCGACCCCCGCCAGACCCAGGTCGACGACGGCCACGTCCAACGGGTAATCCAGCGCCATGTGTCGGCCTTCGATGCCGTCCGTGGCCTGGTCGACCACGAACCCGGCGGCAGCGAGCGCTTCGGCAGTGCGGTGCCGCAGGGCAGTCTCGTCCTCGATCACCAGTACCCGCATACGCCCCCGGCCTTATTGCCGTCGCCCCGCGCTGATCTCGATGACCCGGACACGGCCCTCGGCGACGAGTACGCGCAATCGGTATACGCGGGTACCACCGCCGGTAGTGACTGTCTCCGCACTGAGCACTTCACCGCCGGTGCGGCGCTCGACCTGGCGCACCGCCTGGTCGAGGCTCAGGTTGCCGGGGCTCTGCGCGAGTACGACATCCACGGCGGGTGCCGCACCGGCGGCGGTGATCAGCATCGCGAGTGCCAGGGCACGTATCATTGGCCGCTCCACACGAACCCGCACGGCTTGGCGTTGTCTGGCGGGCGCCGGGGCCGAACGCACGCGGGTCATTCCACCGGGGTCACCTGCAGGTGGACCCGGATTCGATCGCCCGGGTACCGATCCATCTCGGTGACGTAGTTCTCGCCATGATAGCGATAGTGAACGCGGTAGCCGATCGTACGTTCCTCGTAATGACGGTCGTGCACGGTGTCGCAGCGCCGCTCCCGACTCGTCCATTCACGCTCGCGGGGGTGGCCGCGGCCGGCGAGCTCCTGGCCGACGCCGGCGCCCAATAGCGTGCCGGCGACCGTCGCGACCTTCTTGCCGTTGCCACCGCCGACCTGGTTGCCCAGGATGCCGCCGACAATGCCGCCGACGATGAGTCCGGCCGTATCGTTGCCGCGGCGTTCCTGGTGGTGCGTGACGGTCTCGTACCAGCACTCCTGCCGCGGCGTGCTCACCTCCACGGTGCGCGTAAGCGGTTCCACGTGGGTGACGCGGGCGTAGTCATAGTTGCCGCCGGCGATTGCCGGGGCAGCGATGCCGATGCCGAGGACACCGGCGAGGGCGGCGTTGGTGAGCTGGTTCATGGCAGTATCCCCTGTATCGCTGGCTCCTGGTCGGGATTGTCGTCCGGAAGCCCTTAACCCAGCGTGAACGAGTCACGATGCTTACCGGAGGTGCGGTCATGCACGTCAACGCCGAGCTGAGCCTGATTCCCATCGGATCGGGCACATCCCTGTCACCCTACATCGCCGCCTGCCAGCGGGTGCTGGAGGAGGCCGGTCTGGAAGTGGAACTGCACGCCAACGGCACGAATATTGCCGGGGACTGGGAGACCGTGACGGACGCGGTGCGGCACTGTCACGAGGTGGTGCACGGCATGGGAGCGGTGCGGATTACGAGTACGCTCAAGCTCAGTACGCGCACCGACCGTGAACAGGGCCTCGCGGAAATGCTCGAGCGTGTGCGTTCGCGTCTCGGCGATGGATGAAACTGTCGCCACGCAGCGGTAAATCATGGTTTCAGCGTGACGGTAAGTTCGCTCACCGCGGTCGAGGTATTCTGTATATCGGTGCCCTAATTGTTAAAAGTGTGATTTGTTTCACATCAATTTTCGTTTCATCGGATTTAGCGTCGTTGTCAACGAAAACGATGCATCGGCCACCACGACGGTGACAATGCGATAAAAGCTGGTGCATCGACCCGGGTCACGGATGAAACCCGTCAGCCGCCAGGAAACAAGGAGGTGATATCCCCGCTCGACATCTCTTCTCCATGTGTGAGTGTTCGAGGGCCTGAATTTGCGACGTCGGGCTCTCCTCCCGGCGCACGGCCGAACCCGGCAGCGCGTCGGACCTTCGGTCGTCCAAGGAGTGGATCACACTGCCAGGCGCCAAAAGTGCAATCGGTGAATGTGGTCCCGACCGCGGACGACTAAACCGTCAAGGAGGCAGGAGAATATGGATATCCGAATCGCACGGACCGCTACAGCGATCGGTCTCATTTCCCTCGCAGCGTTTACCGCCGCCCAGGCGGCGGAGCGCGTCGATCTCCGCAAGCAGGATGCGATCAAGGAAGCTCTCAACGCACGTAGCGCGGCGTCGCTGGAGCAGGTCATGGGCCTCACCAGCGATAGCGAGCTCAGGGAAGTGCGTCGCCAGAAAGACGACACTAGCCGTACCCACGTGCGCTATCGCCAGCACTACCGGGGGATTCCGGTCTGGGGCGAAGAGATCGTGTTCACCCGCAGTGCCGATGGCGGCGTGGAGCGTCTGCACGGCGAGAGCATAACCGGCATCGGTCAGGATCTCGCGGACGTCGTGCCGCGCATCGAGGCTGCCGAAGCGCTGTACCTCGCGCGAAACGATACCCGGACACGTTCGCAGGCGAACCAGCCGCTGACGTTCGAGCGGGAGGAAACCGAGCTGGTGATCTACATCGACGACAGCGATCGCGCAAGGCTTGCCTACCGCGTATCGTTCTTCGCCGATGTGCCCGGCGGTGGACACCCCACCCGGCCGACCTACCTCATCGATGCGGACACCAAGGAAGTGCTGCACCGCTTCGACAGCATCGCCCATGCGCAGGGGACGGGGCCCGGCGGCAACGAGCGCACCGGCCGGTACCACTACGGCACCGACTTTCCCGCTTTCACCGTGAGCGAGCAAAGTGGCAGCTGCTACATGGAAAACGCCAACGTGCGTGCGGTCAATCTCAACCATCAGACCGACGGCAGCCAGACGTTTTCCTACGACTGTTACGAAAACACCTTCAAGCAGATCAACGGCGCCTATTCGCCCATCAACGACGCGTTCTACTTCGGTGGCGTCGTCTATGACATGTACCAGGACTGGTACGGCACCGAGCCACTGTCGTTCCAGCTCACGGTGCGCGTGCACTACGGCCGGAACTACGAGAACGCGTTCTGGAACGGCGAGACCATGACCTTCGGTGACGGTGCCTCGAACTTCTATCCGCTCACCGATCTGAACGTGGTCTCCCACGAGGTCAGCCACGGCTTCACCGAGCAGAATTCCGGACTCATATACAGCGGCAAGTCCGGCGGTATCAACGAGGCGTTCTCGGACATGGCCGGCGAGGCTGCGGAGTACTACATGGAGGGCTCCAACGACTGGCTCGTCGGCGCCGACATCGTCAAGGGCGGCGGCGCCATGCGCTACATGGCCAATCCGCCGCGCGATGGCGCTTCCATCGGCAGCGCCGATGACTATTACTCGGGGATGGACGTACACAACTCCAGTGGCGTGTTCAACAAGGCGTACTACACGCTGGCAACCACCGACGGCTGGGATACCCGCAAGGCCTTCGAGGTGTTCGTCCGGGCCAACCAGTATTACTGGACCCCGTCGTCCAACTTCCAGCAGGCCGCTCAGGGCGTCGTCGATGCCGCGACGGATCTGGGGTACGACACGGCCGATGTAAAGGCGGCGTTTGCCGCGGTGGACGTTTCCGTCGACGGTGACGACGGCGGCGGATCGGGCGATGTTCTCGACAACGGCGAGACCGTCACGATCTCCGCCAATAGTGGTGAGTGGGTGCGCTATCGCCTGGAGATTCCTGCCGGCGCGAGTGACCTGACCATCCGGACCACGGGTGGAACCGGTGACGGCGACCTCTATACCCGCTACGGTGCGGAGCCCACGCGCAGTCAGTGGGATTGCCGGCCCTACAACTGGGGCAACGATGAGCAGTGCACCGCGAGCACGCCGACTTCCGGCACTCACCACATCGGCGTCTACGGCTATGAGGCGTTCTCCGGCGTGGAGCTCAGCGTAAGCTGGCGCTAAATGCGCTTCGCCATTAATCGGTCGTAAAGAACGCTGCCCGGCCACCCGGGCAGCGTTCTTTACTTTTCAAATGCGTAGTTATAACGTATCGTTTCGCCCGGGAAACGCACACCGCCGCCGGCGGATGGGTTTGTGTGCGATTTCGTGGCCAGACGAAGCCGACAGGGCAACCCCATCGTGAGTTCAACGCAAGTACCGCCATTTCCCGCCGCCGACCATGATCACCGCGACTGCCTGGCCGATGCGCTGGCGCGTGCCGAGCAACTCTGCCGCGAGCGCGGAGTCCGGCTCACCCCCCAGCGTCGGCGGGTACTCGAGCTCGTCTGGCAGAGTCACCGGCCGGCGAAAGCGTACGACCTCATTCAGGCCCTCTCCAGCGCGCAGCGCCCGGTTGCCCCCCCGACGGTCTATCGCGCCCTTGATTTCCTCATCGCCGAAGGGCTCGTGCACCGTCTCGAGTCGCGCAACGCCTTCGTCGGCTGTGCGTCTCCCGACCGCCGTCATGCCGGGCAGTTCCTTATATGCACCGGTTGCGAGGCGGTGGCGGAGCTGAATGACCCGGAGGTCGACCGATTGTTGTGTGAGCGAGCTGCCGAACAGGGATTCCGTCTGCGACACCAGACGGTAGAGCTGGCCGGGTTGTGTCCACAGTGCACGGCCGCCGGGTGAGGGTCGCGATCCGTACCATGCCCGCGGCGCGCTGTCGTCGCCAGTATGACGTAACGTGAATTCAAGGGTGTCTGCATAGGAGAGCAGCCAAATGGTGAGCAGTCGTCTCCGGCGCTGGGTAACGGGTGTGATTGCCGCGTTCCTCGTCGGGCCGGGTGTGGCTCACGCGGAACCGATCGCCGTCTACACGAGCATCGTTCCGGTGAAGACCTTCGTCGAACGGGTCGGTGGTGACCGCGTGACCGTCAAGGCCCTGGTCAAACAGGGCCAGAGTCCGGCGACTTTCGACCCGAGTCCGCGGGAGCTCGCCGCTGTGGCCGATGCGCAGCTTTTCTTCCGCGTCGGTGTGCCGTTCGAACGAGCCTGGATGACGCGTCTGCGGGCTACCGCACCCGGCATGACGGTGGAGGATCTTCGCGAACGCATCAAGTTGCGTGCCATCGGAGGTGAAGGCCATGCCGGGGCGGCCAAGGCCGGGAACGGCAGCTCCCGGGCCTCGGATACCGAGAAGGTCGTTGAGGCGTTGCCCAAAGGCAGGGTCCCCAGCGAAGTGGCCGACCCCCACATCTGGACGTCGCCCCGGAACGTCGTCGTGATGGTGGAGCGGATTCGCGACGCTCTGGCGCGCACCGACCCGGACGGGCGGGAGGCTTACGAGCGCAACGCCGCCGAGTATATCGACCGCCTCCAGGCGCTGGATCGCGAGCTAAGTGAGCGTCTCGCGCCGTACAAGGGCCGACGTTTCGTGGTGTTCCATCCGTCCTGGGGGTATTTCGCGGACGCCTATGGCCTGGAGCAGGTCGCCATCGAGAGCGGCGGCAATGAGCCCGGAGCGGCCTCCCTCGACGAGCTCATTCGCGAGGCGCGGGAGGCGGATGTGAGCGCGGTGTTCGTGCAGGACCAGTTCAGCCAGCGTCATGCGCGTGCGGTTGCCGAGGCTATCGATGCGAAGGTTATCGCCATGGACCCGCTGGCCGCCGACTATATCGGCAACCTCGAACGCGCGGGCAACGCCTTGGCCGAGGCGCTTCGGTGACCGGTGCCATCGAGCTCGACGGCGTGACGGCCGGCTATGACGGTCGCGCCGCGATTGTCGACGTGTCTCTGACCGTGGGCGATGGCGAGTTTCTCGGCCTGGTGGGGCCGAACGGCAGCGGTAAGAGCACGCTGCTCAAGGCCGTACTGGGACTCATCGATCCGATGCGTGGCCGAGTGCGAGTGCTCGGATTGCCGCCGCGGCGGGCGAGCCGGCACATTGGCTACGTGCCGCAGCATGCAGCGTTTCCGCGGGATTTTCCCATCAGCGTGCGCCAGGTCGTCCGCCAGGGGCGTATGCGCCCCTGGCAGGTGGGCCCCCGCTACGCGCGCGAGGATCGGCGTATCGCCGACGAGGCACTGACCGAGGTGGAGATGGGTGCGCTCGCGGACCGGTCGGTCTCCCAGCTCTCCGGCGGCCAGCTCCAGCGTGTGCTCATCGCGCGGGCGCTCGCCGTGCGCCCTCGCATGCTACTGCTCGACGAGCCCACGGCGAACATCGACCCTCGCGCCGAACGCGATCTCTTCGATCTCCTGAAGGCACTCAACCGTCGGATGACCATTGTCGTGGTGAGTCACGATATCGGTTTCGTGAGCGAATACGTCTCACACGTTGCCTGCCTCAATCGCAGCCTCGTCTGCCATACCGCCGAACCGTTGGGCGAGGGCGTGCTTGAACGCCTCTACGGCCACCCCGTTCGAGTCGTGGATCATGCCCACGTCGATCACGTGCATGGAGGTGGTGATGGCGTTCATTGACGCGCTGCTCGGTCAGCGGTTCATGCAGTACGCGATCCTGGGTATCGCGTTGGCAAGTGTTGCCTCGGGGCTGGTCGGACCGTTCGTGGTGGTGCGTCGTATCGGTTACCTCGCCGGCGGGGTGGCGCACGCCGTGCTCGGCGGCATGGGGGTCGCCTGGTATTTCGGCAGCGATCCCATGACGGGAGCGCTGATCGCCTCGCTTGTCGCGGCGCTGGTCATCGGTTGGGTGCACCTGCACCTGCGAGCCCATGAGGACATGCTGATCAGCGCGTTGTGGTCCGGCGGGATGGCCGTGGGCATTCTCTTCATCTCCCAGACCGATGGCTATCGTGCCGATCTCCTCGGCTATCTCTTCGGCAACATTCTGCTCGTCAGCGACGCGCAGCTATGGTTGATGGTGGCGCTGGATGCGGCCATGGCCCTGGTCATTCTGCTCTTCTATCGCCAGCTCGTGGCGGTGTGTTTCGATGCTGAGTTCGCCAGGCTGCGCGGTATCAACGTCACCTTCTTCTACCTGCTGCTGCTGTGCCTGGTGGCTTTGACGGTGGTCATCCTGGTGCAGATTGTGGGGCTGATCCTGCTGGTCGCGCTATTGAGCCTGCCGGCTGCCGTCGCCGGGCAATGGGTGCGCTCGCTCGGTGCCATCATGGTGGTGTCCGCGATCGTCGCCGCAGGCTCCGGATACGCGGGATTGGCCATCGCGTGGGGGCCGGACTGGCCGGCGGGGGCGACGATCGTGCTCACGCTCGGTGGTCTGTACGCGTTGTCCCTTCTGGGACACGTGCTGCTGGGGCTTCGTGGTCGTTCCGGGTCCGCTGCCGTATAGTCGGATTCACGTCCATGAGCGCGAGGAGCGACGCCGATGCCGGCGAGACCGTTTGACTTGATGCGAATGCGTTGGAGACAGGGCTGCCAGGCGGTGGCGGCAGTGGCTTTGGCGGTGGGCACGTCCTGTGCGGCTGCTGGCACGCTGGCGCTGGATGGGCAACCCATGCAGGGGTCCGTGCTACGCGGCCATGTCGAGCCCCCCGATGCCACCGTGTCGTTCGCCGGGCGCGAAGTCAGGACCGATGACGCCGGGCGGTTCATCGTCGGTTTCGGTCGCGACGCCCCGATGAAGGCAGCCGTGGTCGCGGAGTGGCCGGATGGCACGCGGGTACGGCGCGAGCTCACGGTTGGTCAGCGCAGCTACGACATCCAGCGCATCGACGGGCTGCCCGATCGCAAGGTCACCCCGAAAGACTGGGATCTGGAACGTATCAAGCGTGAAGCGGCGCTGGTGCGGAAAGCCCGGCGCCGCGACGACCCCCGCACCGATTACCGTTCCGGCTGGCAGTGGCCGACACGGGGTACGATCACCGGCGTTTACGGTAGTCAGCGGATACTGAACGGTGAGCCGCGACGCCCCCACTACGGAGTTGATATCGCGGCCCCGGTGGGGACCCCGGTAGAGGCGCCCGCCGACGGCATCGTGACCCTGACCCACGACGGCATGTTCTTCTCCGGGGGGACGCTGTTGCTGGATCACGGCCACGGCCTGTCTTCGGCATTCCTGCACCTCTCCCGTATCACCGTGGAGGAGGGCGAGCGGGTGAACCGGGGCGATAAGATCGCCGAGGTGGGCGCGAGTGGCCGGGTCACCGGCGCCCATCTGGACTGGCGCATGAACTGGTTCGACCGGCGGGTCGATCCCGCATTGCTGGTTCCGCCGATGCCATCCCAGTGATTCAGCAAGGGAGGAGAGCAGCATGACGTACAACGCCCCCACGCGGCATATGCGTTTTCTCATGGAAGAGGTGCTGGGTCTGGACGCGATCGCCGAGCTGCCCGGTTACGGCGAGGCGAGCCCGGAGACCGTCGCAGCCATCCTCGATGAGGCATCCCGGTTCGCCGGTACGGAGCTGGCGCCGCTGAATGCCACCGGCGACCGGCAGGGGGCGCGGCTGGAAGGTGAGCGCGTGGTGGTGCCTGACGGTTTCGCCGGGGCCTACCGGGCCTTCGTGGAAGGCGGCTGGAATGCAGTGGCCTGCGACGAGGCCCATGGCGGAATGGGACTGCCGGCTCTGGTGGCGACGGCGACGCAGGAGATGTGGCAGTCGGCGAACATGGCGTTCGGCCTGTGTCCACTACTCACGGCAAGCGCGATCGATCTGCTGGCCCAGCGTGGCAGCGCCGAGCAACAGAAGACTTACCTGGAACCGCTGGTGCAGGGTCGCTGGACGGGCACCATGGATCTCACCGAGCCCCAGGCGGGCTCCGATCTCGCGGCTGTGCGTACCCGCGCAATACCCGATGGCGAGCGCTACCGGCTCTTCGGCCAGAAAATCTATATCACCTGGGGCGAGCACGACATGGCGGAGAACATCGTCCATCTGGTGCTCGCCCGCACCCCCGAGGCACCTGCCGGCGTAAAAGGGCTGTCGCTGTTCATCGTGCCCGCGTACCTGCCGGACGCCCATGGTCGCCCCGGGGAACGCAATGACATGCGCTGTGCCGGCATCGAGCACAAGCTCGGAATCCATGCGAGCCCGACGTGCACCATGGTTTACGGTGAAAGCGACGGCGCCGTCGGCCACCTGGTGGGCGAGGAAGGGCGTGGGCTCGAGTACATGTTCACCATGATGAACGAGGCCCGCCACAAGGTCGGAACACAGGGCGTCGCAGTGGCCGAACGCGCCTATCAGCTCGCTGCCGCGTTCGCCGGGGAGCGGGTGCAGGGGAAGACCGCGTGTGGTGACGCCACCATCGTCGGGCATCCGGACGTGCGCCGTATGCTCCTCACCATGAAGGCCATCGCCGAAGCCTCGCGCTCGCTCGCCTATGCGGTGGCGGCGGCGAGCGACCATGCCAGGCGTGGCCCCGAGCGCTTCAGCCGCGACCGCGCCCAGCGCCGGGTGGATCTCCTCACGCCGGTGGTCAAGGCGTGGTGCACGGAGCTCGGTGTCGAGGCCGCCTCCCTCGGCATACAGGTACACGGCGGCATGGGCTACGTCGAAGAGACCGGAGCGGCGCAGTATCTGCGTGACGCACGGATCTCACCCATCTACGAGGGCACCAACGGCATTCAGGCCAATGACTTTCTGGGGCGCAAGCTGTTGCGGGATGACGGCGAGGCGATGCGTGCCCTGCTGGATGACATGGCGGTGGATGCCGATGCGCTCGCCGATGCGGCGCACGAGCATCTTTCCACGCTGGGTGCCGGCTTGGTCGCCGCGATCTCCGAGCTGCGCCGCACGACCGACTGGGTTCTCGCGCAGGCCCGCGGGGATGCCGTTGCCGCCGGAGCCGTCGCCTGGCCGCTGTTGATGCAGACCGGCTATGTCTGCGGTGGATGGTTGCTGGGTCGCGGTGCGCGTGCCGCCGCCGATCACGGTAATGGCGGCGATGCGTTCCATCGCGCCCGGATCGACGTGGCGCGGTTCTATGGTGCGCACCTACTGCCGCGGGCAGCGACGCACGCGGCTGCCGTGCGCGCCGGTTCCGGCGCCGTCGCCGAGACGGCGACGACGACGGTGCTCGGCGAGCTGTAGACGGCTTCAGGGCGCCTACCGCGCGGTGCTGCGGGTTTCCGGCAGGAACGCCTTGGCCAGGGCGTGATAGATGGGGTACGGACAGATCGCGCGCGAGACGCCGTACGCGATCATGCTCGTGGCCATCAGGGGTACCACGAGGCCATTGTTGTCCGTCATTTCCATGACCACGACGAAGGTGGTGATGGGGGTCTGGACGACGCCTGAGAAGTAGGCGGCCATGCTCAGCAGGATGATGGTGCTCACCGGCACGAACGGCAGCAGGTGCGTCAAGGCGCCGCCGAGCTCCGCCCCGGTCGCCAGGCTCGGCGAAAACAGGCCGCCCGGGATGCCGCTGAGATACGACACCGCCGTGGCGATGAACTTCTCCACCGGCACCAGCGGTGCGCTAAAGGCGTCGCCGGCGGAGCCATTCACCCCATCGGCGAGCAACGCCTTGGCCTGCTCGTAGCCGGTGCCATACGTGTGGCCCTCGGAAACCAGGCCGAGCACGGCGATGACCAGGCCGCAACCGATGCCGAAGAGCAATGGACGGGCACGGCGCACGGGCCCGAGACGGCGGCTGCCTACCTGTATGCTCCACGAGAACAGGCCGCCCGCGATACCGCCGATGACCCCGCAAACCGGAACCGCGAGCCAGCTCTCGTCCCGGGGCAGAGACGTGTCGATCGCACCGAAGTAGGAGTAATCCCCCACCAGGAACAGCGACGTAAGACCGGCGAGAATCACCGACAGGAGCACCAGCCCGCTGGTGCCTTCCTCGTAGTCGCGGTGGAGCTCCTCGATCGCGAACACGATGCCGGCCAGCGGTGTGTTGAACGCGGCGGACAGTCCAGCAGCTCCGCCGGCCAGAATGAGCCCTTTCTCCAGGTAGTGTGCCGGAAACCGGCCGATGCGCCCGGCGAGGTGCATCACAGCCGCACCCACATGGATGGTGGGGCCTTCGCGGCCGATGGATGCACCGAGTACCAGTCCGAAGAAGGTGAGCGCCATCTTTGCCAGTGCCACCACCGGTGAGAGCAGCCGGCGACGAATCGGGTCGCCGGTGCCGACGTGCAGGGAAGCGATGGCCTGGGGAACGCCGCTGCCGGCGGCGGCGGGAATCCAGCGCTCGGTCAGCCAGACGAGTGCGCCCAGTCCCAGCGGTATCGCTGTGAGGCTAAGCCAGGGCGAGTCGAGCAGGAGTCGGTCGTGCAGGTGCTGGGCAAAATCGGCGGCAAGGGCGAAGGCCACGGCGCTGACGCCGACGATGATCGAGGCGAGCCAGAAAACGATGCGGACCCGCCATAACAACGGCGAGAGCAGGTTGCGTTTGGAGCGTCTGAGTCCGATCAGTATTTCGTTCATGCACGCACAGCCGTCCCGTCCACGCCCGTGGACGCGGGGCTGGCGCTGCCCGGTTCGGGAGGGCAAGCGAGCCTCTCCGTGGTAACGGTCCGCGGTACCCCATTGCGGGGCCCGGTGTCGCCGGCCACGCGTGGCACGGCCTGATCGTCACGGGCGTGATGCGGGTGAAATGGACGACCCATGGCGAGATATGCCATAGGGCCGATGAATGATCCCTTGACCCCAAATAATCCGGAATCCGATCAGGGCCAGCAGCCACGTGCAAACGCCAACGCTGTCGCACTGCGGATGCCAGGCTCGTCTTGCGAATCCGGACGTACGATAGTATGAGTCAATCGTCATACTGAGCACAAGGGGCAAGGCAAGGCCAATGGGGGAGAACATGGATCGAAGCGAACAGCAGCCGCTGCGTCAGGCATTCGACGCGGGCATTCTGACCCTGACACTCGACTGCCCGCAGCGTTACAACCCGCTCACACGTGAGGTGATCGCCGATATGCACGAGGCGCTCACGGCTGCCGCCGGGGACGAGTCGGTGCGGGTAGTCGTCATCGCCGCCGAGGGCAGGGCGTTTTCCGTCGGGCACGATCTGGGGGAGGTTCGCCAGGGCCAATGCGAGGCGGATCACGAGGCCCTGTTCAGAGCGTGCAGCGATATGATGCTGGCGATTCATGAATTGCCGCAGCCGGTGATCGCCCAGGTGCAGGGCATCGCGACCGGCGCCGGCTGTCAGCTCGTGGCCGCCTGCGACCTTGCCATCGCCGCGGAGTCTGCGCGGCTGGCCACCTCGGGGATCAACCTCGGACTGTTCTGCAGTACCCCATCCGTGGCCGTCGGACGTAACGTCAGCCCCAAGCACGCGATGGAGATGCTGCTCACCGGGGAGTTCATCGATGCCGCCACCGCCGCGGAAATCGGTCTGGTCAATCGTGCCGTGGCGGATGAGTCACTGGCGGACGAAGTGATGACGCTGGCGGCTACGATCACTGAAAAGTCACCGCCCGCCCTGAAGCTGGGCAAGCGGATGTTCTATCGCCAGCTAGGCATGGTATTGCCCGAAGCATATGCGTACGCGAGCCGGGTCATGGCAGAGAACATGATGGAACCGGATGCCCGGGCGGGCATCGACGGCTTCCTCGGTCGCCGTCGGTAGCGCCCTTCAGGGTTCTTCCAGGGTCCGTGCCAGGCGCCGCAGGACGCGTTCGGTCTCGGCGATTTCCTCCTCGCTCATGCGGCCGAAGCGGTTGGCGAGGTGGTCGATGTGTGCCGGGAAAATGCGCTCGAAGAGCTCAGCGCCCTCGCCGGTCAGGCGCACATACACGCACCGGCGGTCCTCCTCGCAGGGGACGCGTTCCACCAGTCCCTTCTGCTCCAGGCGATCGACCACGCCGGTGAGAGTGGTCTTGTAGATGAGGGTGTGCTGGCCGAGCTCCGAGAAGGTCATGCCCTCGGTGTTGCCGAGGGTGCAGACGACGTCGAACTGCGGCGCGCTCAGCCCCGTTGCCCGAATGTGCTCGCCCGCGTGTTGCTCGAAGGCCTGCCACGCTTCGGCAAGTGCCCGGACGACGTGGGCGAATGGTGCGGTGTAGCAGTTATAACGACTCATGGGCGCATCAGCATAGCGGTATGGACGTCTGCGGCAAAACCGAATGTGAGTGTTCGCCATTTCCCTCTGTTTCAGGGATGGTGGCGATCGCCCGTCGGCTCAAGGTATCGGCCCGGCTTGCCGGGGGCACGACAAGCTGCCACCTTTGCGGATATTGACTGGTCCGGACGTCTTTTCCGGCGTCGGTGGGGCGGTGCACCGAAGGGCAAGACGCGGGGTCCTCGGTATCGGTCGGATTGCGGCCGCCGGCCCGGTCATTGGCCTTGCCGCCGGCCCGCTATGGCGCCCTCACACGTGAGGCGCCCCGAGAACACCGGCAATACAGCCACCGTGGACGACCGCGGTACAGGGAGGAGGAGAGCCGTCATGGAATCGAGCATTCCGCGTACCACGTCAGCGCATCGTTACCCATTGACGCTCGGCGCTCTGCTCGACGGCGCCGTGGCTTCGCACACCGGGCAGGAAATCGTCAGCGGTGAGCGTCGACTGACCTACGGCGAAGTCGGCGACCGCGTGCACCGGCTGGCCTCGGGCCTGAACCGGCTCGGGGTGGCGCCAGGGGACACGGTGGCCGTGCTCGACTGGGATACGCATCGCTACCTGGAGTGTTTTTTCGCCGTGCCCATGATGGGGGCGGTGCTGCACATGGTGAACGTGCGTCTTTCCCCGGAGCAGATCCTCTACACGATCAATCATGCGCAGGACGATGTGATCCTGGTCAATCGCGAATTCCTGCCGCTGATCGAGGGCATTCGCGATCGCATACGCACTGTTCGTGCCCTGGTGATCATGGACGATGAGGGGGGAGCGCTGCCCGAAGGCTTCGTTGACGACTACGAGCGCCTGGCGACCGGTCCGGCCGGCGATTACCGGTTCCCCGAGATCGATGAAGACGCCCGCGCCACGACATTCTACACCACGGGCACCACCGGTGAGCCCAAGGGCGTGTACTTCAGTCACCGCCAGCTCATGCTGCACACATTCGCCGTCCAGGCGGCCTGTGCCGGACCGGGACAGGGACGGTTCAACCGCGACGACGTTTACATGCCCATCACGCCCATGTTCCATGTCCATGCGTGGGGGTTGCCCTATGTCGCCACGCTGCTCGGTGCCAAGCAGGTCTACCCGGGGCGCTACGAGCCCGGCGCATTGCTGGCGCTCATCCGGCGGGAGGGCGTTACCTTCTCCCACTGTGTGCCCACGATTCTGCGCATGCTCCTCGATCATCCGGATGCGGCGGGTACCGACCTGCAGCGATGGACGGTGATCATCGGCGGTGCCGCCATGTCACAGCCGTTGTGTCGCGAAGCGCTGGCGCGCGGCATCGATGTATTCAGCGGTTACGGCCTTTCGGAGACCTGCCCGGTGCTTACGCTGGCACAGCTGCCGCCGGAGATGGCGGGGGTGAGCGCGGTGGACGAGCAGGTCGCGCAGCGTTGCAAGACCGGGCGGGCGATTCCGCTGGTTCAGCTGCGCGTGGTCGACGAGCAGATGAGGGATCTGCCCGCCGATGGGGTGAGTCAGGGCGAGGTGGTGGTCCGGGCGCCCTGGCTCACGCAGGGCTATCTCTACGACCCCGAACGTTCGGAGGCCCTCTGGCATGGGGGGTGGCTGCACACGGGCGATCTCGGTGTGCTCGATCCCGATGGCTATCTGCGTATCACCGATCGTCTCAAGGACGTGATCAAGACGGGGGGCGAGTGGGTATCGTCACTGGCGGTCGAGTCGTTGCTGCTGGCCCATCCGGACGTTGCCGAGGTTGCCGTGGTGGGTGTGGCCGATCAGCGCTGGGGCGAGCGGCCGGTGGCCATGGTGGTGGCACGCGAGGGAACGAGCCCGACGCCCGAGGCGTTGTGCCAGTGGGCGGCGGAACAGGTCGGCGCTACCAGCCTGCCCGGGTATGCCGTCCCCGACCGGGTGGAGGTCGTGGAGGCGATTCCGCGCACCAGCGTGGGCAAGGTGGACAAGAAGCGTATCCGCGCGTCGCTGGAAGATCGCCTATAACGTGGCGAGCAGCGCGTAGTTGTCTTCGGCCCAGAGGATGGCGTTGACGTAGGTTTCCGAATGCAGGGTCGGGTGGCTGACGTGAGCGGTGAGCCCGGGCCAGTCACCGCGCTCGAAGCCGACCGCGATTTCGAGCAGCTCGCCGAGGCCGCCGTCGCGATCGAGCAGTGCCAGGCGTATCTCGGCGGCCACCGGCAGGCTGTCGAGGAGCTCCACCATGGGGCGTTCCATCAACGCGTCCATGAGCGACAGTAACCCGGTGGTGAAGGCCGCCGTGGGCTCGGCGAGCCCGGTCTGCTCGGCGACCTGCTCACACATGCGGGCGCGGACCAGTGAAAGCACCAACAACGGCCGCGAGGCGGGGTGGTCGAGCTGCGCCATCACCAGCAGGGTGGCGAGATTGCGCACCGTGCGCGCACCCAGCATCACGATGGTTTCGCGAATGGAGTGTACCTCCCGGTGTATCCCGACACCGGCGCAGTTGACGTAGCGCATCAACCGGTAAGCGAGTGTCGCATCCTGGGCGATGAGGTCGTCCAGGTCCGCGATTCCGCAGGTGGGATCCTCCAGCCGCGCCACCAGCTCCATCGCCACCGCGCGATTGGCCGGCAGCGGCGTGCGGGTGATCAGGCGCGGTGCCGTCAGGAAAGGGCCGTCGAAGAGCGCGCAGGCACTCGCCATGCAACGCTCGAATGCCGCGTAGTCCGGCAGGTTGCCGGCGGCGACGGGGAAGTCGCGCGCTGCGAGGGTTTCGGCCAATGCGTGCAGGGCATCTCCCCCGAGACGGGGGTAGTCGAGCCGGACCCAGTCGGCGAGCGCGAGCGTGCGTTCGTCCACGTCGGGGATGTCGACGTGAAGCATCACGGCGTAGCCATCGGCCTTCAATGCGAGGATGCCCTCGGCCAGCGCTGGGTCCGTCAGGGAGCCGGCGCTCACCTCCACGCCGATGTTCGGCGGGGCGGGGGGAAGGACCACACGACCGGTGACGAGCGCCCGATTGACGCTGAGAAACGCCGGCAGACTACCGGTCAGGCGTTCCAGCCCCTGTTCCAGAAAGGCATTGGCGGCAAGGCGGGCGCCGGCGAGATCGCTCTCCGCATCCGCGCCGGCATCGTGATAGATCAGGGTATAGGCCGCAGGTGCCAGTTGCCTGTCCAGCAGAGTGCGCCGGCCAATGAGCAGGCGGTCGTCTATCGCGATGTGATCCCCCATGCCCGCCGAGGATAAACGCCTTGTCGCCGGTGGTCGAGCGTCGGCGCCGTCACTGCGCCGCAACGCTATCCCGGCACAATGGCGCTCGAGCTTTCGACGGTGTCATCGGAGCGCATCGTGCGTATCGTCATTCACGCCACGGGGTATCCACTCAATCGCGCGAGCTATCGCCTCATTCGCCGGCGGTTGCGGGCATGTATCGACGGTTGCGACTGGCCGGGGCGGGTGCTCGTGCAGCCCCTGTACGCCGGGGAAGCGGTGCGGTGCCGTGTTGACCTCGAGCTCCGCGGCGGTGGGGTGCTTCGTTGCGAGGGCCGCGGGGCGGGCCTCGACGAGGCGCTCACCCGATGCCTCGATACCCTGTGTGCATGGTGGCCGGGCCGATTGACCGCCACGGTGCGGAGCGCGGGGAACCACGATTGACGCTACTAATCTTCTCAGAAGTATTGTCATGCGTCAGAGCGCCACAGCGGCCCGGGG
>CAZHBN010000016.1:0-27819 GCA_964530405.1 uncultured Ectothiorhodospiraceae bacterium | reverse complement strand
CCGGAGCGCTCCGTGTCAATGTCGCCGTAGCTGCGTTATGATGCGCCACCACTGCTTACTGAGAAAAGGAAGCAATTGGTGCGCCTCGTCACGGCATTATACATCAGCGCCCTCCTGCTCGGCGGGTGCAGCATCAACCGCGTACCCTTCGTCTACGACCCGGATCTGCAGCAGGGCACGCTCATCGAGCAGGCGGACGTCGCCCAGCTGGAACCGGGCATGTCCCGCGACCAGGTACGCTTCCTGCTGGGCACGCCGACGGTGGACGATCCATTCCACGCCCAGCGCTGGGACTACGTCTACTATTTCGTCCCGGGGGACGACCTGGGCGGCGAACCCGCTCACCGGCAGCTTACCGTCTTCTTCGACGGCGACGAGCTCGTGGGCGCCGAAGGCAGCTTCATCGAGCCCGGCAACCCGCTCCACGGCCGCCGCGCCGCCGGCAATGGCTAGCGCTGCCCGGCAGCACGCCGGCGCCGCATCTCCTTGGGATCCACCTTCAACGGCCGGTAGATCTCGACGCGGTCGCCGTCGGCGAGCTCGTCGGTGAGTGTCGCCACGCGCGCGAACACCCCGACGGACTGGCTGCCGAGGTCGATATCGGGGAAGCGCTCGAGCAGGCCCGAGGCGCGGATGGCCGCCTCGACGGTGGCCGGCGCCGGCAAAGTGACCGTCACCAGGGCCTGCTCGTCGGGTAACGCATAGACCACCTCCACGCGAACACTCGCCGCCGATTCAGCCATATACCACCCTGGCCCGCTGCACGAACGAATCCACCAGTGTGTTCGCCACCTGGGTGAACACCCGCCCGAACGCCATGCCCAGTAACCGCGACGCGAATTCGAACTCCAGGTCCAGCGAGACCTTGCAGGCCTGCTGCTCCAGCGCCTGGAAACGCCAGTAGCCGTGCAGGTGCCGGAACGGCCCCTCGACGAGGCGTATCTCGATCATCTTGCCGTGCTGCAGGCGATTCTGGGTGGTGAAGGACTTCTCGAATCCACCCTTGGCGAACACCAGCGTCGCGCGCACGGCATCATCGTCGCGCTGCAGTTCCCGGCTCGACTTCACCCACGGCAGAAACTCCTGATAGGAGTCCACGTCGTCCACGAGGCGGAACATCGCTTCCGCCGAGTACGGCACCACTGCCGAACGCGATACGCTCGTCATACACCCTTCCAGTCGTTCACGCGAGAACTCCGGCCACTTCGAGCCCGATCAGAACCAACGCCACGGGCGCGGCAAACCTTACCAGAAAGCGCCAGATCCGGCCGAGCGCGGGTGGCAGCAGACCCAGACGTACCGTCTCCGCGGACAGCACCCAACCGGCGAACAGCGCCACGCCCAGGCCCACCGCCGGCAACAGCACCATGCCGAGCACGCGATTGACGGCATCGAACAGCCCCACGGTCTCGCCGAGCAGCGGCACGCGCCAGTGCTCCAGCAGGCCGAAGGAGAGCAACGGCAGCAGCCCCAGCAACCAGGCGACCACGCCCACCATGGACGCGGCCCCCGCACGGTCGATGCGTGGATGTGCGGCGAGCCACGCAACCGCCGGTTCCATGAGTGCATAGACCGACGTCCATGCCGCGAGCGTCAACGCCGCGAAGAACAGCACCCCCAGATAGTGCCCGCCCTGCACCGCGCCGAACGCCACGGGCAGACTCTGAAACGCGAGCCCGGCCCCGCTCGCCGGCGTCATGCCGCCCGTGAACACCGCCGGGAAAACCGCGAGGCCGGCAAGCACGGCGAAGACCGTATCCGTGGTCACGGTCCACAGCGCCGGGGCAAGCACCCCCCCGCGCCGGTACGAGCCGAACGCCAGCATCACGCCGGTACCGAGACTCAGGGTAAAGAACGCATGCCCCAACGCGGCGAGCACCGCCTCCGAGGAAACCGCGCTCGCCTGCGGCACGAACAGGAATGCCATAGCGGCCGTGAATCCCGGCACACGCCACTGCGTGACCACGAGCACCGTCAACAAGACGCCGAGCATGGGGACGAACCAGCGTGCCGCCACTTCGATGCCGTGGCGCAGATCACGGCCGGCAACGAGTATCGCCGCGCCGAGGAACAGCGTGTACCAGCCGAGCAGCGCCTCGCCATCGGCCACCAGCGCCTGGAAAAGCCGGCCCGCGCCGAGGCTGTCCAGCCCATCGAACGCACCGCTCGCGGCGCGGAAGACGTAGGCGAGCGCCCAGCCGCCGACGATGCCGTATAGCGATACCAGCACCACGCCGACGGCGGTGGCGAGCGCACCGAGAACCCCCCATGCCGGGCTATGCCCCTCACGCACCGCCACCCGCACCAACCCGCGCACCGGATCGACGCCCGCACAGCGGCCTATCAGCAGCTCCGCGATCAGCAGGGGCAGCCCCAAGCCGAGCAAGCACAGCACGTACAGGCCGACAAAGGCACTGCCCCCGTACTCCCCCACAAGCCAGGGGAACCGCCAGATGTTACCCAGCCCCACCGTCGCCCCCACCAACAGCAGCGTGAAGCCGCGCGCGGAGGGCACCGTCGTGGGGCCACTTCGGCCTGCGAACAACAAGGGAGACTCCCGACCCCGAACTGCGCGCCATTGTCGGCACTCCTCGTCGAACCGGCAAGCCGGCGTTGGCGCGACGCCCGCCGATCATTAGAATAGCCGCCGTGAGTAAGAAAGCCGGAAAGCAGAAAGCCAAGGGTGACGGTGGCGCCACCATCACCGTCAATCGCAAGGCCCGCCACGAGTACTTCATCGAGGACCGCCTGGAAGCGGGCCTCGCGCTGGAGGGCTGGGAGGTCAAAAGCCTGCGTGACGGGCGCGCGAACCTCACCGAGGGATACGTGCTGCTCAAGGATGGCGAGGCCTGGCTCATCGGTGCGAACTTTCCACCGCTGCCAACGGCTTCGACGCACATCCACCCGGACCCGACGCGCACGCGCAAGCTCCTGCTCCACCGCCGGGAGATCGACCGACTCATCGGCGCCAGCGAGCAGAAGGGCTACACCGTGGTCCCCCTGGACCTGCACTGGAAGCGCGGGGTGGCGAAGCTCAGCATCGGGCTTGCCAAGGGCAAGAAACAGCACGACAAGCGCGCGGACAAGAAGGAACGGGACTGGCAGCGCGACCGTGCCCGGATTCTCAAGCACAAGGCCTGAGCCGGCGGCCAAGGGCGGCGCCCGAATCAGCGCTCGTCAGGAACTCCGGGATACCGTAGACTGTCACATGATTTGAACACTGGGGGCGACATGGCTTCGACGCAGGTCGCGAAACCTCAGGTGCATGCCGAGGACGTCACTCAACCTCGTAAAACATGTGGCAAAAAAGATAGTTGCCAACGACGACAACTACGCCCTCGCGGCCTAAATAGCCGTGAGCGGTCGGCATCCGGTCTCCCGTGGCCGATGTTCGACCGGCATATTACACGGGATAGCCTGACGGACCGCCCGGATCCGTCACGCGAAACCTTAACGGGCTCGCTGCCTGCACGCCCTGTCCGTCGGGTGGCAGGCGGCTAAAAACAATAGACGGATCTAAGCATGTAGACCCTGAGGCGGAGGTCCTGCGGACGCGGGTTCGATTCCCGCCGCCTCCACCATACAACGCAGCAAAAACAACAACTTACAGTTAGAGCGAATGCCAATATTGCCATTCAGGGGACATGGATAGCCCCCTGAATGACAGCTTTATGCCAACATGTGGCAGCCATCAGGGACTCGCCTCGCTAGCCCGGCGAGTCGGTATCCATAGTTCCGAACCAGAACCCCTCCACGGCGCTTATGCGGCAGCGCCATGCGTCCACTGATTGCCCTCCACCAGGCACAAGGCCGGTAAGTCCCGGGCCCAGGACGTTTACTTGGGTAAGGTGGATATGTTCGTGGTCACGCGGATCCTTGATGTTGTCCATGTCCTCTTGTTCACGCTTCTTTTTCTGCCGGATGACGCTTAGGTCCGTATCGGCATCCCCTTTTCCCTCACCCTCGCGGTTACGCGGGTATTCCCTTTCCAAGACTTCGAAGTAGTAGCCCAGAGGCACTATGACTCCGGACACGAGTGTCCCTCCAACCATCAGGGTCACTCCCTTCGGAGCCTCTCCTTGCTCTACGAGGTGCACGAACTCGCACAGCAGCGCATCCTTGTCAACCATCATTCCCCCCGTGTTTTGGTGGCATGCGGTCGGGCCATGAAGCCCCTCTGCAAGCTAGCAAACTTTGTCGATTCGGTGGATCGTTTGCGAAGCGTACCGCAGTATACTAGTCGACCATCTCACAAATGGGGCGGCGGGTATGGTTTCCTTTCGGTAATGGACAGGGGTCTGGCGGGGGCCCGCGTTATGCGCTTCCTGCAAAGAATCGTGTTGATCCTGTATGCCACGACAGTTCTGACGCTACTGATGAACCCACCGTTCTATTACGACGTACGGTCGTCCCTATCAGGAGCCGGGCACAACTCTATATTTGATCCTCCGCAGATCGGGGACTTCACTGCCCTTGTTGCTTGGGGGACTCTCGCTGTGTACTTGGCCGGCGTCACGCTCGCTGCTGCAGCTCTGTGGTTGTCCCTCATGAAGAAGCCGACCCCCAAGGGAGACAAGGAATGAGGGGATGGCTTCCACCGGTTGTCGCCACAGGCACGCTCACTGGTTCAAGGGGTGCTCTCCTTGCGGGCACGATAGAGAGAGAACAACTATGTTTTGGGATTCCGTGGTGGCAGGCCTGGCGGTTCTTACCTACTGGGAGACATACGTCGCCGGGCTAGAGTATCTCGCGATCTTTTTTGTCCCAATGGGCATTGTCGGCGTCTTTATGGAGTCGAGCGACAGCGCCGCAGGTTATGCAGGCTGTCTCAGTGCGATCTTGCTGCCATTGATTCAGGTTGCAGCTCTGGCCGTAATGACGCTAACCCTCGCGCCAATAATTTTCGGCGTTTCTGATGACGCGGCGTGGGCGTACCCGTGGCGAATAATAACCGTGGCCCCTATGCTTTTCTTTAAACTCATTGGGCAGCTAGTTTTTGCTGCAATACTCTTAGCGTTTGTTCCCATCTTAGGGCGCCTCCACTCTCTTCATACTCTCGTGCTTGGCGGCATTTCGCTAACCTTCTTGCTCGGAATTCTTGATTCCATGAACCCGGGAGTGGTCGCAGGGCGAGTGGACTTAATTCCTAGCTTCTGGTTCTCGGTGGGATTGATCATCGTCGGGGGCATCATGTCGTGGGTTGGCATATTCGTCGCGGGGGTTGCCATCACCGTCCTTGAGCTTTCTAAAGAAGGTATCGGACAGATTATTATGGTTCCGGTGGTGGCTATATTCGGGTTCATTCCAGTCTTTATTTATGGCGCTTGGCTCGGTGCGCAACTGAAAGGTGGATTCTAACCAGTCCATATGACCGGCACGAACTATGGCCTCTTCATCCACAAGAACACGAATCCCAAGCTCTAACGAACCGTGAAGAATAGGTAGAAAGACATGGAGCGATGGTTTTCCCTTTCGTTGACGGCTCTGCTGGCCATCGCATTGAGCGGATGCGGTGGTAGCGGCGGGGATGGGGATGGCACTCCATCCGAATCCGATGACTCGGTGGACGTTTCCTTTGTTACGCGGCCGCTGTCGGGGGCCGGCGCCGACTTCAATGACCTGTCGGGGTCGATCACAATCGACGGCGTCTCCAGGTCAGTAGAAGCTAGCGGCCACTTTACAGCCCGAGACCTTCAGGACATCGAGGGGTGGACCGTGCGCCCCGCTCGACTCCTTCTGGATATGAGAATCCCCTCTGAAGGCACCGTTGTGCGATCCATTCGCACCGCCTACGTCACATCGACAGGCCGCAGAATACGCCTTGAGGTCGACGACGAAGTGTCTTGCTCTCCCGTGTACTGGGACGAAGCTCCCGACGCCCCGGATCGCGTCAGCGCAGGGGATTCGGGATTCTTGGCCCGTATGACCTGCACCAACGGCGAAACGCGGACACAGCGGTGGCGAGCAACGGACGGTGGCGACACGCTTGATTTCACGGTCATTACTGAATCGGAAGGCCCCAGCAGTTCGAGCACTCTTGAGATGACCTATCGGTTCACACCTGAAGGCGAACTGCACTCGCTGCACATTTGGGAGAGCTCCTCTGGCACATCCAGGGCAGGCACGTTGGAGCTTTCCGGGCAGGCCTCGAACGTGCGAGAGCTGTAAGCACTGTGTTCGGGTTCCTCGCCATAATCTGCATGATCGCCGGCGCCGGCCTGATGGTTAAGGTTCCCATCCTGGGCGGCGCCGCCATCGGCGGCGGCCTATATTTCGCCTATCTGGCCGAGAACAACCGAGCATCCGAGGAACGGGTATGGGCCTGGTTCTGGATGCTCGGCGTTCTTGCCATCCCCTTCATCTGGCTCATGGAGCTGCTTGGGTTTCGCTAGCCGTCCTCGTCTTCCTCGAGGATCCTTTCGACCCGCTGCACGACCTGTTTCGTGGCCCTGTTTCGCCGGGTGATCAGGCGGTCGATACGCTTGCGCTTCTCCGCGCCGGACATCGACTCGGATCGGTAGATGCGATCCATCTGCTTACGGATGTCGCTGTTGATCTCCGCCCCGCGCGACAATAGCTCACGGGTGCGCAGTTTCGGGCGCTCTTCCTTGAGGAGCTCGCGGGCTCGCTCCACGTCGCCGCTGCGTCGGAACTCGCGCACCGTCCGGTAGATCTGGTTGACCTCCCGGTGGAGCTCATAAAGCCGCGGCAGATACTTCGTGCTACGCATGGGTTCCGAGCGCACAAACGTACTCACCACGGGCCAATCGTCGATCCGCATGTTCGGCCTCGGCGGGGTTCCCTGAATGCCTCTCAGCGCCCAATCCGAAGCCGCCAGCGTGTACATACCTAGCTGCCCGGTATATCCCCTCAACAGGTGCTCCAATTCCTTGGGAGACAGCCCGGCGGTCGGTCCGGAAATGCGGCCGAGCGCCCGCATCGTGACACTCGTCTGTTCATCGAATCGGGCACGAGACAGCTTGCCCTGGTCGGCGAGCCCCTCGATAGGGGCGCCCCGAAAGCGATCCCAGTTGCCCCAGACCTCCAGAAGCGGATTGAACGCCTGCGGGACCGGGTCGAACGCGAAAGTCTCGCGTGCGCCCCATAGGAACCGTTCGAACATCTTGCCAGTGTCATCCGCCCCGATCTGGTTTCGGGCGATGCGCTCAGGGATCGTCCCGAAGAGCACACCCACCTCGAACGGCTTCGGAATCCGCAGGTGCGCGAAGTCTTCCCCAACGACGTCTTCCGGCAGAAAGATGTGCCAGTAGGCGTCCTTGTCCCAGTCGGGCAGATCCTCGTAGCGCTCGTCATCCCAGTTGCGGGCCAGCAGCCCGATCGACGCCAAGGCGATGACCGCGCCGCGAGCAGCGATCTTCTGCGGGTTCCTGGCGCCGGCACGCCCGAGCTTGTAGAGCCCCTGAACCCGGGCGTTGAAGAACGGCAACACGTCGCCGAAAAATTGGGTGATTGCCCAGTCCCCGCGCATGCTGTAGTCCATGAAATCCTTCGCCTCGAAGATGGACTGGGCCCGGCTCTTTCCAGCCTTCCCTGCTGCCTCGTAGACGGCCTCGCGAGAGGCGTTCTCCACGGCGTCGCCAACGCGGGTGTAGACCTCCCACCACTTCGCCGGCGTATCGACGATGGATGAGACAAACTGACGCCGGTCGGCGGCGTTGAAACCCTTTTCGCGCAGCGCCGCACGCGTCGCGCGCGCGGTCTCCCCGGGATCATTGGCGTTAACGTAGCCGCCCAGGAACGAGCCGCCGGCGAACATCATGTCGATCGCGCCGCCCTTCTCCTGCAGCGTCTTGGTCACGCCCCGTAGGCTGTCCACCCCCAGCCGGAAGTTGTCCTCGTTGATGGTCCAGGCGTGGAGCATGTCGCGCGCGAAGTTCCGCGCCATGAAGGCCGGATCCGCAGTCACACCACGGGTTAGCACGCGCTTGAACCAGCGCATAGTGCGAACGATCGGGTGGTTAAGACCTGGGTCTCGCACGGCCGTAAGGGCACGCAGCAGCAGCGGGTCGTGGACGCGGTAGTAGGTCGCCTTGCCCTCGTCCATGATCCGAACGACATCGGGATCGCTCGGCGGCTTCACCGCCCACATCTTGGCCATGCCCTGGAGGGCCTCGGCTGGCAGTAGGTTGGGATCACCCCCCTGCTCTCGGATGCGCGCCTTCACCTGATCGAGCGGAACCATCTCCTGTTTGAAATCCGACGACACCTGCTCCAGCACGTCTGAGCCCTCAAGGTTCCGCTGCACTTGGCGGATGGCGTGATTCTTCATCGACGCGTCCACCAGGTGAGTGAAGTTCATCAGCAGGTTCTCGAGGGGATCGTTCAGCGCGGCAGTCCCACCCTTGAGCGAGCGAATGCCCGAACTCTGCCCGGTGAGCCCACCACGGCCCCGCGGGCCCTGCACCTGCTCAGGCTCGGAGACGCGATAGAACGGGATGTAATCGGCCTGGTCCCAAGCGGCGCGCCCGTCGGGATCGATCAGCCCCGCCTCCTCGGCGAGATCCAAAATGCGCTTCTTGAAATCGTCGAGCTCGGCCGCTGTTTCTTCGAACCAATCATAGAGTCGACTGCGCTCGCCATTCTCGATGAGGGCATCGATATGGCGCTGCTCGAAGAGGTTCTCGCGACCTTCCTCAAGCAGCCGTTGCGCCCGACGGCCCACCATCCAGCCCAGGAAGGTATCCAGATCACCGCGAACCGGCTCTAGGACTTCCAGTAGTCCCTTGCTGCCCTCGACCTTGCCGATGATGCCGTTCTGCCACTGAGGCGCTCCGTGCAGGAGAATGGCTCGCATGGTGCTGGGGATGCCTGTCGACAGCCGCGCAGCCACGTAAGCGGATTGCTCAGCGGGCAAGTTGCCCACGTTGGCGAGCTCGGCACGCTTGATCCCGTGGAAACGGTCAAAGGCACCCTGCGCCACCGAGTCAGCCATTTCGGCAGCGAGCCAGCGCGCGCGCTGCCCGGTAAGCCGATCCAGGCGCTGAGCCCACTCGTGCAGGCGACCACGCTTCTGCCCAAGGCCCGCACGTTCAAGCGCCTCGCCGATGTCACTCAACGGATCACCGTCGTTCTCCTGACGCGAGAACATGGGCCCATCGTCTGCCCGGACAACCTGGTCGGGGGCGAACACAACGATGTTGAGTGGGCCGCCGAGATGGCGGGCATCGACGACCACCGCATCGTAGCCTCGGCCGCGCAGGCGCTGGCGGAGTTTGCGCGCTTCCGCCGGCGTGCCGACGTCCGGGAAGTCCTCGACGCGGTAAATCTTCGGGTTACGCACGTCGAGGCGGTACTCCTCGACGGCACCGTAGTTAGCGGCTTCCAAGCGAGAGGCGGAGAACCACACGCCAAGCCCAGCGGTGGGGTGGCCGGTGGCTCGACCGAATGCCTCCTCGGAAAAGTCTGCCGCCGACAGTGCGCCACGACTGCCACGGTACACCGGTGCTGGGGAGCCGTCCCGGCGGCGGATGCGCGTAGCGCTCTCCCAGTCCGGAGCGGCGGGGTTGCCGCCGGCGGTTAGCGGTGCGTCTTCCGCCGGCGCTCCCCCTTGTGGGGCGTCACGGACGCCGGCCCGGCTGTCCTGCCGGAGACTGAAACTCGCACCTTCGTCAGCGACATCGACGACGATCTCGTCCGCGGAATGGCTTGTACCCCGGTAGAGCGCATGCTCGGCCACAATCGACTCGCCCTCAACGCGCCCGCCCGTCTCCACGAACCGGCGCGCGCGCAAAACAAGGTCGCGAATCTCCGCGCTGGTAAGCCGAATCTGGAACCCCATACGACGCGCCCAATCCGCGAACAACCGCACGAAGCGGTCCCACAGTTTCGATTGCGGGTTCGCCTGCGCGATATGCGCGAGCTTCTCTTTGGCGGCCTGGCGGCGCTGGGTGCGGTCGTTCAGGTCGAAGCCGTAGCGCTCGGCGATGTCGCGCAATCCGCTGCGGCCCTGGGTCAGGTACACATCATCCAGCAGCTTGGTGAAGTCCTGTCCGAGCAGCTCCCGCAGGCCGTAGTGGCCGACGACCTCGTGCAGGACCGTTTCCTCGACCTCGGCGGCAGAGCGCACGTTGTCGGCGACCACGTAGGCGCGCCCACGCCAGAAAACGCCCCGCACCTCCCCTTGGGCGCCAGCAGACTCGATGGCGCGGCGAATACCCGCCGGCAACCCGGACTCGCTCTGAATTACGGCGACGTCGGGGGCGTTGGTCCATTCGCCCATCAACCCATCGGTGACGGCCTGGACATCGGCCACCGTCATTCCCTCAGCAGGCGCAGTTCGTCGGAACGACGGCTCGCCGCGATTGATTGCGTCCACGAGGTCGGCTACGCTGATTTCCGAGTCCGACGGGATGTCGGGGTTTTCCCGGCGGGGCATGGCTCCGGTTCTGAAACGCTGGATGCCCACTGCCCTGCCGCCGGACTCCACTTCATAGCCCGCCAGCGTGTAGAACGAGCGCCCACCTTCCGCCGTCACCTTCAAGGTGAGCTTGATTGGGTAGACTTGCCCATCGACTTCCGCTGCGGCGACGGCCGTCTCAAAACCCGACACGCCACGGCGAGCGCGCCGATCTGAAGCCTGATCGACGATCACCGCGTTACGGATCAACTCGGGGAGCGCTCGCGCAACGGCCATGCGCCTATAGTCCCGCCGACCAACTGACAGCACCTTGCCGCGGCCGAGCTTCCCGACTCGCACGGTGTAGCCGTCTGCCGTCTCGAAGGTTCGCCCCTGTACCTCGTCGCGCAGGTGCTCGTTCGTCTCTCGCCACAGATCGTCCGGCGACGTCTCGCGGACCTCATCCGGCGCCTGAACAACCGACACCGATTCCGGGGTGCCAGCGCGGCGGTGGAAACGAATGTCATCGCTCTCGGTCGAGAACGTGCCGCGGTTGCCCGTGGCGGACTTGATCTGCGTCGGCTGGAACACCAGCAGCTCGTCCATGTAGGTCGCTAACGGCTGCTGAGGATCGGGCCTTTCGTTGACGATGATCACCCCGTCGTGCCCGTCGCCGCGGGCCTGCTCACTCAGATAGGGATCAGTCACACCCGTGTACTGGTGAACGAGAGGATTCGTGACCCGCAGGTAGGCTTCATACACTGCGCCTGCCCCGCCTTCTCTCACCTCACGGCGCCTTTCCCGCCACCGCTGCTCGAACTCTTGCAGCCGCTGATACTCTGGCGAGTTGATCCCAAGATCCATCCCGGCTTCCATGGGCGTTGTACCCAGGCGTTCGGCCTCACGCTCGTATTCTTGGTACAGGCGCTCTTCTTCCGGGTCGTTGTTGATGACCGCCTCGCGCCCGTAGTACTGGGCCGTCGACCGGGACGGTGTGAAGTAGACGCCAGGCCCCCAGTCACTTCGCTGTTCCGTGCCGGCTCGCGAGACATCGAAGGCGCTAATGTCGGGCGACGCAGAGCCGTGGTAGACCACCAGAGGCCGCCCCTCCCCATCCACGACCTGGCTGTCACCGAACCAGCGCCAGAAGTTTCGGATGCCGTCCTCGGTGGGCGCTATAGGGCGCCCTTCGCTGTTGGTCCTGGGGCGCTCTACGCCATCGACCGTTATGGTGTTGGTCGGCGCCTGCTCGGCTTCCTGATCGGCCTGCCGCGTCTGCTGATCGGGATACGCGGCCTCCAGATCCTCGACGGAATACCGCCCCTCGCGGAAATCCCGCAGGATGTCCAGACGCTCCTTCCCGGTGACTTTGGCACGGTCGAGGATGGCGGTGGCCTGATCTTCGTCCGTTGTCCGTTCGTTTGCCTGTGCTTGGCGGACGTCGGCACCGGTAAGCCGCTCTGCGGCCGATATGGCAGCTTCGTTAATTTTGCGTCGCCACACCTTCTCGCTGGGAGTCCACCGGAAGCCGGCGCTTTTAAGCTCCCGACGCACATCCGCAGACGGCTTCTCGTCGTGCTGAACTTTGACGTAACCGCTGCCGTAGTCGAGCTCTACCGCGCCACCATCAAAGTGCACAACGGTGGGACCGTCTGCAGCTCGCTCCTGTCGGGACTCGAGTTCCTGGATGCGCCGCTCCAGCCGGCGAATCTGCGCGTTGCTGTTGGTCAGGCCGAAACCAGTATCGCCCTTGAAGTCCGGCTGCAGTGCGGCTCGGGCTTGCTGCTCAGTCAGCCCGATTCCCTTCATCTGCTCCACGCGCTGCTCAACGGTCAGGCCCTTTCGTCGAATGATCCGGTTGGCCTGCTTCATGAGTTCGTGCGCCTCGCGGGCACCCGCAAGGCGACGACGGAGCTTGTCTATGGCTTCAGGGTCTGTGGAAGAAACCGGAGCAGACTCCGGGGTCAGTTTCCGACGAATGGACTTACGGGCACGTTCCTGCCATTCCAGCAGCTCGTCAGTACGCTTCCTTGCCGTCTCAAGACGTTTGGCGTTGCGTCGAGTCGGGAAATTCGAGGGGCCCGCAACCATCGGACTCATGGTCCGAGACGCGGCGGCCAAGTTGGCACGCATTCGACGTAGAAGCCCCTGCTTGTAGCGCGTAAGCTCGTCCTTGAGCACGGTCGCCTTCTCTGAGGTGCCAGCAAGCGGTGCCATGGTTTCGTAGACGTCGATCATCTCGGCGACGTAATCCATTTGCCGCTGCAGGCCGCGGCGTTCTGGCGTCATGGACGTGCCCTGATGCGCGGCTACGGCTTCGCTCATTGGGAGATCGTTCAACCGCACTTGGATCGGCAGCTCGTCGGCACGCCGTTCCAGTTCTTCGGCGCGCTCGCGCAGCTCTTGGCTCGGGGTCTTCCTCGCCCCCTCGTCAGTCTCTGGGGCAGGCTGCTCTGCAAGCCAGCGGATCTCACTGTCGGGCATGGCCCCGCGCTCGAACAACGCGTTCACCGCCTCTGAGTTGATGATCTCCTCCGCCACGATGTCGGCGAGGCGTTTTTGCCAGGCGCTCTCAATGCCAAGGCGGGCATTATCGACGGAGTTGACCTGTGCGATCTGGATCAGGGGGGGCTTCTCGGCTGCGAGTCGCTCGGTCGCCCGACGCGCAATCGCGCTAGCTAGCTGGTTTTCTGTTCCTCTTCCTGTCTCTTGGGCCGTTTTTCCCTCCCCTTCTCCTCCGGCGGATTTCGTGTGTTCCAGCTCACGTACGCTCTCCGGATCGGAAGCAGGTGGACCATCCTCATTGCCGAACAGGTACAGGTTCAGGTCCGAGACATCACCCGACGAAAGTCGCGCCGCGTCCAAACCGCTGAATGCGGTCTCGTTGAAGTCATCACCACGCGCCCGCGCTTCGGAAATCGCCTCGTTCAGAAGCCACTTATGGACGCGGCGAAGCGTGTTTTTCGCCTTTCGGTCGGTCGACACGTCCACACGGGGGAACGGCGCGAGTTTCCGCCCACTTTGGCTGTTCGCCACGCCGCCTGTGTCCAACAAGCGCCCCGGAAGCGGAACACCGACTGACTCCTGGCGCGGACGACCCGGTAGCGCCGGTTCCATTGCGCGGCCTTGCTGCGACTCTGAGCCGTCCGTCTCGGTCCTGTCGCTCAACAGGTCCGCAGCGGGCCGTGTGTGGTCCCCCTCATCCAGCCACCGACTGAACTCTTCGGGCTCCATGCGCGTGATGTTGCCGAGGCCCTGCCAACCTTTCTCGTAGTTGGCGAGGTAGCCTTCCCGGGCTGCCTGCTCCGAGGGGAAGCCCGCCATCACCTTGTGCTCATCAAAGGAACCGTCTTCGTTGACCTGGTCCACAACGAACACCGGCGAGCTCTCCGGCGAATCCGGGCCGAGGAACACGTCCAGGTTGTCACCGTCGGCGGCCGTGGTGCCCTTGATGTCGCCGTAGTCGTGAGCGAGCGTCGTCTCCCAGCGCGTGCCGTCCGGAGCCGTGCCCGAGCGGGTGGAGCCCCGCGGGTTCTCGATGGCGATTTCGCGGCCGAACACGCGCACGCGGCCCTTGCGGTAGTTCCCGGCCCGGGCCTGCGCCTCGGTCGGCTCGGTGTCCGTCTGCGCGCCGGCGGCGTCGATGACGTCGCGGTCGCGTAGGCGCTGCACGAGCTCGCGCTTGCTGCCGCTGGCGGAGAGGTCGCGGCGCCTGGCCTCGTCGCGGAGCTCGCGGAACGTCCACTGCTCATAGGCCGCCGCGGGCACCTGGGCGTCGCCGGCTTCCGCTACCTGGGGCGTCACATCTCCCGCCGGTTCCGGCGCCGGCTGAATGGCCCAGCCGCCGTCCACCTGTACCGGGGTGCCCGACATCTCGCGCAGCCGCATCGACAACCGCGCACCGTTCTCGTTGCGGAACGGCTGGCCGTCCTTGCGGTAGATAAGGCTTGGCGCAGCCTGCTGCGCGGTGTCCTCACTTGCGACGTATTCCCTCAGATCGCGTAGCGGAGCGTTCCCGTCGAAGCCGTACTCTGCAAGGCGAGAACGAATCCCTTGAGCGCTTTTTGCCACTCCCGCGATGCCGAAGAACTGTTTTACCGCATCAAGCGATAGCTCGCGCTTGGCCGACTCCGCGCCCTGTTGGGATTCGATCTCCGCAAGCCGCTCGCCAAGCGGGCGGAGTTCTTCAACGTCCCTTTGTGCGTCCTGCCGCGGCGTCGCTGGGCGGGTCTGGGGCGGGGGCTTCGGCCGGTCGCCTTGCCATTCGGCCGGCTGCTCTGTAGGCGCCGTGCTGGCTGTAGCCGGCGCTTCCTCTGCCCCAGAAGCAGAAACCCCGGCGGGTGCCGGGGTTTGCTGGGGGGTGGTGAGGGCTTCGCCCGTGGGCGGCCCGCCAATGGCTGCAGCCTCCGTATCTGGTGGCGCTCGGTCGACCTCGGCCATGTTGGCCTCTGCCGCAGCCTTCAGGGCGCGGGCGTCCACATCAGTAGCGGCCGGCGGCGTGACAGCGGCCCCTTCCCCTGTTTCCGCCGATTCCTGGCCTTCACCCAATGGGGTAAGAGCTTCCGGCGCGGTCTCTGGCGAAGTCTCGCCGCCCCCCTGCTCCTGCCCGGCGAGGGAGATGTCAGAAGCTTGGCCCGGGGCCGCCACGGGGGCCTCAGTGTTCAGCGTCACCAAGCGATCAGCCTCGGCGGCGATGTCCGCAGCCTGCTCGCGGACGGGCTGTTCAGCCGGGGCGACGACGTCCCCGGGCGCCGGTTCGTTCTGAGCCCGCCCGGGGTGGAGCGCCGCTGCACGCTCTACATCCGGTGTCAAACCCTCGCGACGGGCGCGTTCCTCGAACTGCCGCTCGGTGCCCACGTTGCCCCGGGTATCGGCGCGCAACGTATCGTCCGGCCCTTCTAGAACCTTCTGGCGTTTGCCCCGCTGCGCCTCTCGCAGCCGTTGATCCAGGCTGCTGTAGAACGCCTCGTCTAACTCAATGTCCGGCTCGCGCCCCGCTTTTTTGCCCGTGTCACCACGCTGGCGAACACCGGTCGCAGTGGCAACGCCAACGTCGACCGCCGCCGACGGCGCCTCGGCAATCCCCTCGGCCGCGATCTCCGCCGGCCGGATGTCTTCCCCGGTGCCAAGCTGCGCCATCGCTTCGCCGCCAGCACCAGTACCGCCCTGAACAGCACCTTGCGCGGCAGCCTCGCCCACCCGCGCTGTCGCCGTCGTTGCGCCGGCGCGCGCGGGCCGCGTCAGCGGTTTCGCCGCGGCGCCCATGCCGACAGCGTCCATCATGCCGATGGCAGCGCCCCGGATGGCAGCATCGTTGCGGATGTCGTCGAAGTTCTCACGCAGGACGCGTTCGACGCTCTCGGGGTCGGAGAAGTCCGCGCCGTGCTCCTTGAGCCTATCTACCAGGGTCATGCCGAACTCGGCCGTACCGGACGCGGTCCCTGCGCCCGCCATCGCACCGGCCGTTCCGGCCGCAAGGCCACCAGCGGCACCACCAGCCGCCGACGCGGCCATGTACGGCAGAGAGCGAGCGATGATCGCCGAGGTGATCGACACCGGGTTGCTCGAGAACTCGCGCCAGAACCCTTCGAGAGAGCCGTCCTCAAAGGCGCGCTGGAGCGACGGGTTGTTCGCGATCTCGGCGAGTTCTTCGTCGTACTGCTGCAAGGCTTGGGCGCTTTCAGCGAGACCCTGGTGGCTCTGCTCCAGATCCCGTTCCCAGCCGGCCATCTGGTTGCGGAGTTGCTCGCCGCGGAACTGGCGTGCCTGCTGCGGCAGGTCGGCCGATTCGAGGGACCCGAGTTCCTGGCTCAACGCCTCAATGTTCTGCTCGGCCTCGCGTGCGCTCTGAAAGTTGCTGAGCACGCCCAGCGCACGCCCACCAGCTTTCAGCCCGATCCAGCCACGCTGGACGTCCTCCGACCGGTTGCGCAGAAAGCCGCGGTCCTCGTAGGTGTCCTGATCGGTTTGCCCCACCGGGGAGTCCTGGGTACCGCCGCCATCGATCAGGGCTTTCAGATCGCTTCCGCCAGGTGCCGGTGCCACGTCGGCGGACTCGGTCCCGCCGGATCGTTCATCTTGCCCCTGGGCGGACAGCTCCGGATCGCTGGGCGCTTGAGGGGCCGCGCTCTCGCGCTCCAGCATTCTGCCACCCTCAACGAGCGCCTTGATCTCCGCGCCAGTCGCTGCCATTTACTGTCTCCCCTGCTGGAGCCGGCGATGCATCTCCCGGCGCACGTCCGCCGGCAGCTGGTCAAGCTCTTCGACGGACATGCGTTGAACCTGGCTTGCGAGGCCCTGAACGTCCATGCTGCGCACGTCGGAAAGCGTCAATCCGCCGCTGCCTCCCTGCGGCCCCGGGGCACCTTGGCCACTGCCGCCGGGTGCGCCAGACACGCCCGCGGCACCGCCGCCGCCTCCGTCGCCGCCACCCTGCATCAGCGCCTGTTCTCCCGCTTGCAGAATCTGGACGGCCTCTTGGGCTGCCTCCTGTGGTGTGACCGGGTTTTCCGGCGGAACCAGCGCCTCCTCCTGTCTCTGCATGCGGTTAGCGACGTGCTCCCTGATGAACTCCTGCGGGTTGTCGACGCCCGACTGGACCTTCTGCCACGCCTCCGAGCGGTCCTTCGCGATGCCGTTGGCAACGAGATATTCGGTCAGCTGTGCCTTGGCCGGCAGATCATCGCCGCCAACACCGCTGAAGCGATTGCCGGCGCCGCCCTCCACGGGCTTGATCTCACCCGTTGAAGTGTTCTGCTGGACATAGCCGAGCTCCGGGTGCTGGACGAGCTGCCACCCGGCTTCGGGTTCCGCGAACTGCTGGTCGATCTCTCGCTTGCCCCGATAGGTGTCGAGCGCCATGTCCTGCTTTGCCCGTGCGAGCTCGCGCTTATCCTGTTGCTGGCGCTCGTAGTCGGCCAGGGCCTGCTGCCGTTCCTGCTCTCGGATGACGTCCTGCCGGTCCCACTTCTCCGAACGCACCTCGTCTTGCCGTTCCCACTGCCGGTTCTGGAGTCGCTTCTTCGCCGCCTCACGCCGTTCCGCGCGTCGCTTGCGCAGCTCCTCTTTCTGCATCGTTTGCCCGGCTTCCGAGAGCCCCTGTCCAAGGCCCTTCGCCGCGCCGAGTAGTCCCAGGTTCGCCATGGATCACCTCCGGGAGAGAAGACCGCCGCCCTGGGCGGGCTGGCTGGGCTGCTGCGGGGGCTGACCGGGCGCACCGCCGCCTCCCTGCGTGGGCGCGGGCTGTTCCATGCCCTGTTGTCCCTGTGGCACACCTCCACCGGCGGCGTTGACGCCGGCCCGGTCCGCCATCGCCTTGAGCTCTTCCGGCGTCACGTCAATCCGCTCAGGGTGAGCCTGCGCCCAAGACTTGATGGCCTGCGCGACCATCTGCTGGACGACGTCTTCGCCCGGCTTTTCGATCAGGCCCGCGTTGGTGGCTTCGCTGAGGACGTAGTTGACCATGAAGAGCAATAGCTTGATCGACAGGGTGTTCTCGATCCGGCCATGCTGGCTCTCCAGCCAGTTGAGCGACGACACCATGACCTGCGCAGCCGCCTGCGGAAAGGACTCCTGGCCAGCATGCTGCTCGAGGACCTGCATCAGGCTGTCATTCACGCTGTCCTCGTCGAGGCGCACGAGGAGCTCGTCGCGTAGCATCTTGGCACGCTCATTCTCGGTCCCGCGCGAACTCCCGGCTTCCTCCGCCCCGGCTCTCCCCCGCGACCCGTTCTGCTGCGCCTGCATCTGCATCGGTTCGCGTGCCATTTCAGCCCCTCCGTACGAGTTTGCCGCTTGCGGCGTCGTAGGTTCGCCCCCCGCGCCCACGCCCGCGTGCGATCAGGCCATCCACCCCCTCGCCGGGGCGCATGTGGCCGGGATAGGTCTCGGCGAGCTCCTGAAGACGGCGCGACCCCGTCGACCTGCCCTCCGGCGCCTCTTGCTCGTCGTAGCGCACGCCGTAAATGGTGCGCTGGTTCCTGAGCTTGTCCTCGCGCTCAAGCTTGCGCTTCCACATCTCTTCGTTGGACTTGCCCTGGGCATAGCCGGAGACCATTTGGCCGCCCATGTTGAGGGCCGTGGACGTGATCATGGGATTCTCAGCTGCCCAGCTTGCCGCCGAGGACAGGAGGCCGCCGCCACCGCCGGATGCGCCTGCCGCCCCAGCACCTCCCGATGCACCACCGCCGACGCTCGTCGCCGGGCTGAACAGCGACCCCGAGGAGCCCGCAGCGCCACTGCCTGTCGCGCCCGCACTCAACGACGCCCCGGAGTTCGCGAGGGAACCAACCGTGGGGGCGGATGACGCACCGGCTGCGCCGCTCGCCGCACCACTGGCCACGCTGCCAGCCGCACCGGCGGCTCCGGTGGCTGCCCCTGCCCCTGCGGCGCCACCGCCCGACGACAGGGCGCCGGGGATGGCGAACAGCTCGCTCGCCGTCGTGCCGGCTACGGCCGAGCCCGCCGATCCGGCCCCCAAGGCCGCGCCGCCCGCGCCCGCAGCTGACCCCGCTGCACCGCCGGCTGCGGCACCGCCAGCAGCTGCCCCGGTAGATCCGGCCGCGACACCGCCGGCCGCTGCGCCTGCACCGGCACTGGTTGCCGCACCTGACGCTGCTGCGCCCGCGCCTCCTGACGCGGCACCCGCGGCACCTGCTGCCCCCGCTCCACCACCGCCGGTAAATAGGGCACCAACGGCCGGCGCCGCGAAGTAGCCGATCGTCCCGATGACGATCGCCTTTCCGATGTTCGACTCCCAGATGTCGCTGGCGACGTCCTTGACGCCTTCCCATGCATCACTGATGAAGTCGCCAACGCCTTCCACGGCGTCGCCGATGAAATCGCCCACGTCTTCCAGGGCATCGCCCACTTCGTCAAAGAACGACATGTCAATTCTCCTGTTAGCGCCGCTGGTTCATGCCATAGCGGTTGCGCATGCGGTATTCCCAATCCCGCAGTGTCTGCAGCGTTGCGTCGGCGGTGTACCGCTGTGGCGTCTGCGGCGGCGTCACCCCGGCAGCTTCGGCAGCGCCCTGAATGGCGTTGATGTGCTCCTGATACGTGTCAGGCGATTTGTCGCGGTTCTGCTCAACCCAGCTTTGGCCGAGTGATAGAAGCCTGCCGAACGAGTCGATGGTGACGTCCCGACCGGTACCGCTTAGGTACTCATTGGCTGCGTTGAGGTCCGGCTCCGGAAGGTTGTCGCCGCCGCCGTTGCCGCCGCCTCCACTTCCATTGCCATCGCCCCCGCTGCCACCGTTGCCGCCTCCATTACCACCGCCGCCATTTCCGCTTCCGTTGCCAAGGCCAGGCGGCGTGTAGTCGACACCGGTCAGATTCGAGTTGAAGGTGAGGAAGGACCCGAGCTGGTCGATGATGGCGCTGGTCGCCTCCTCCTGCTGCAACGCCGAGAGGTTCGGGTTCGTGTTGACCACGCCGATGCTGTCGATGGCCTGCATGAAGGCGTTGGCGGCGTTGGTGTCGGCGTTGATAAGCCGCTGATAGTCCGTCTTCAGTCCCATGAGCTTGGCTTCGGATTCGGTGTTCAGCGCCGAACGCACCTGCGCCATCATTTGGTCCATCTCAAAGGTGCGCTCGCGGTTCGCCCAGTCGAGTTCGTTTTGCCGCTCCCGGGACTCCCAGTTCAGCTGATTGCTCGCCTCCTGTGCAGCGATCCCCGCGGCCCGGTCGGTCATCGCGCCCATGGACGCCTCGGCCGCCATGCTGGAGTTGAGCAGACCGCGCTGATTGGCGACCTGTTCGCCCTGGGTACGGGCACGCTCCATCAGTGGGCTGTCCTCGGCGAGGATCTCGTCGAGCTGGTGGCGGACGCTCGCTTCCTCTGGCATGGACTCACGCAGCGACTCGCCCTGCGGCGTGCCGTCGTCGGTGTAGGAGACGTGGGTGCCCAGCGTGGGCAAGCCGACAAGGTCGGATCCGAACTCGCCGTAACGCGACCACCTGCCTTCGCCACCCTGTCCAGGCGCGCCGCCGCCTCCGCCGCCAGAGCCCGGGCCGTTCCCGCCGCCACCGCCGGAGCCCGGGGGCGTGCCGCCTCCTCCCGTGCCGCCGCCACCGGCGCCTCCACCGCCTGCACCTCCGCCGCCCGGTGCATTCCCATTGCCGCCGCCGGCGCCGCCTCCACCGCCGGCTCCTGTGCCGCCGGATAGATCGGCATCGAGGTTCGGGCCATAGCTGCCAGTCCCGGAGCCTTCGGGCATCGTGCGCGGGTCCGTCTCAGGGATTCCGCTATCACCCGCCCGTGCTTCCACACCCTTCCAGTGCTCCCACTCCGAGCGGCTGTGCGGCTCCGCGCGCCCCATGTGCGCCGCTCTGATGCGCTCCGTGGGGCTTAGCCGATCCCACCACGCGTTGTAACGTTCGACATATTCGTCGTAGCTCTCGCCCAGGCCGATGTTGTCCTGAGCGAGCATGGTGCCGGTCTCCGGTGCCGGGCTGCGCAAGTTGACGGCGTGGTCGGGATTGTCGTTTGTGGTCACCGTCTGTTGGCCGGAGAGCAATTCGCGGGGGGTCTGGAACTCATCGGACGTCGACGTCTGGAACCGCCGGCTGTATTCGTCCAGCGCGTCGCCGAACTCGACGCCGCCCTTCAGGCCCTCTCCGAACATAACGCGCGTGGGGCGACGCGGCACTCCATCTTCGGTGTAACCAGCCACCCACGGCTCGCGCCCTTCCGGGGTGTTGCCGCCGCTCGTCTTCGGCGAGCTTGCGGACATAGTGCGCAGCCTTTCGGACGTCGTGCGCAGCAGACCGGAAGGCTGTTGCTGGCCGCCGCCGGAACCGCCGCCGCTGTCACCGCTGGATCCAGCGGAAAGGCTCGGCCGCTGCATGTCAGTCGAGCCGCCGGTACCGACCGAGTCACTCGAACCGCTCAAGCTACCAAAGTCGTTCGACCCCATGGACAGGCTCATCGGCTCGATCTTCGACGAACCAGGCCGCCGCTTCTTGTCCGTGCTCTGCGTCTTGGCCGCGCCGAGCAGCCCCGCGGGTTTAATCGCCATCGTCGTTGCCCTCAGTTCGTTGCGGCTGTGCCCACTGCTTCACGTCGTCGACGCCGGCGCGACACCGGGCGAGGCGCTCACGGAGCGCCCGAAGCGTGCGCACCATCTCCCCGTTGGTCTCCACCCGAATCGGCGGTTCCCGGCAGTCCGGATACAAGCTCGTCGGTGGGACAACCCGTTCCACCTTCGTCTGCACCGGGGGCGCAGTCGTGCACCCAGCGCTGAACGCTGTCAGGCACAGCAGCGCCAGACCACTTCGCCACCTCGTCATCGGCTTCCTCCAGGGTTTCCAGCGCCCGCCTCGCAGCTTCAGCCTGGCGTTGAGCGTCCGCGCGGCGCTCCCGTTGGCGCCGGATCACGGCATCCAGTCGCTCTCGCTCGGCACGCGCACGCTCGAGTTCGCTCTCAGCCGCCGCCAGCGCCTGGCGGTACTCGTCGGCCGAGCGCGACGCAGAGGCCGCATCCTCGCGGGTGTCGAGCCATCGCCATGTCACGAACGACAGCGCCACGCCGGCGGCCACGACAACGCCGAGCAGCACCCGAGGGCCGGCGATGCGCGCGAGCAGCCCGCCAATCACAGCTTCTGGAACCGGTTGCTCGCCGCCGCGGCGATCTTCGCCAGGGCGTCGCTACCCATGTAGCCGACGCCGAACGCCGCCACGCCCGTGAGCTGCCCGGTGTCGGCCAAAGCGCCATAACCCGCCAGGCCGGCGATGGCGCCCAGCGCCACCCGGTAGGGGCGGCCACGCACATACGCCCGTGGGTCCACCGGTTTGCCCGCAGCCGCGGATGCTTCGGCCAGGGCCGCCACCAGATTGGCCGCCATGCCGTAGACCAACATGGCGAGCGGGTGCGCAATCACATCGACCATGGTCACCTCCGAGTGAGAAGCCCAACAGCGTGCTGGGCGAGCTCCCCGCCCTGTTTGAGCAACACAACCAACGACGTCACGATGGCCGCGGCCGTGAGCAACGCCCTGAGCATCAGCCGCGACCAGCGCTTGGCGTCACGCCAGGCGTCGTCCAGCTCCTTGCCCTGTCGTGCCTGCCGCTGGAGCGCGGCGATATCGGTCTCCATCTGGTCCTGCTTGCGCCGGATCTCGGCGGACTCCTGTGCGGTCTGGTCGAGCCGGTTATTGACCCGCCGGACCTCGCGCAGAATCTCGGCCAGCATCGGCCCTTGCCCCGTCGTGTCGTCGGCCATGTGTGCCCCTTGTCCGTGTCTGCCGCGCTGTCGTAGATGGATGCCGGCCGCTCGTCCGCCGGCGCGTCGCTGTCAGGATCAGCCCGGCCACCACCAGGCGAGGACGATTCCTCCGGTGACGAGCGCCCAGATGCAGACGGTGAGAACGGCGCCCATCATGGCGAACAGCCCGGACATCCCCTCATCGCCACCCGGAAACGGGAAGTGGCACCCGACCAAGTACAGCCCGACCGCTGCCAGCAGCAGCAGGGCGTCTAGCGCCCATGCGATAGCCCACCAGTCCATAAGCGCCCCCTCAGTACGTCCAGATGACGCGATCGCTCTTGGACGGATCGCAGTCGGCGTGCACGAAGGTGTCGGCGATTCCGATGCGGGTAAAACCGGCCTCGATGAGCGCGGAGACGACGTGCCAGCGCTTCCGACTCCCGCTGGCGGCGATGTCCACCGCCCAGCCGTCGACGTGCGCGGAGCTGTCCACGCCGCCGACCGCCCGGTTGTGCTTCTCGCAGCGGACCGCCGAGGTGATGACGAACGGCACGCCGGCGCGCTCGCGCGCGTCGTCCAGGCGCGTGATCAACTCCTCCTGCATGTCGTCGTAGCCGCGGACGCACTCGCCGCACTTGCAGTTGAACTCGTCAGGAGTGAAGTGCCGCATCACTCGCTCCCTCCTGCACCGGCGGGCGCGCCTTCATCGACGGTCAGGTATTGCGGCGGGTACGCCGGTTCGGCGGTCTCGTTCGGGCTATCGAAGCGCCCCGAGTTCGCGTTCTGGTCGCCGATGTTGTCGCCGGCGTAGTCACCACCGATCTGGTCGCCACCAGCCATGTCGCCCTGCGCGTAGTCGCCGCCGGCGTAATCGCCGCCCGCTTGGTCACCGCCAACGGTGTCGCCGTTGTGGATGTTGGTGGGCCCGCTGATGTCGGTCACCGCATCGAAGCCGGCCTTGCCGAGGCCGTACATGCCCGCGACCGGGATAGCCGACAGGCCCAGGCTCTTGAGCATCCCGACGCTGGCGATGGCCGCGTCCCAACCGTTCGTGGGCGCCTCGGGCATGCGGACGCTGCCGGCCGCCCGCGGATCGCGGACTTCCAGCTTCGTAAAGTTGCACCCGATGTCCTCGGGGCAAGCGACCGAAACCATCGGCTGCTTCGCCGCCTCGATCTGCTGCTGGTACACGGCCATGCGCTGCTCGGCGGTCATGCCGCCGGTCGCGCAGCCCCCCAGAATTGCCGCGACCGCCAGGGCCGCCAGAACCATCGTCACCTTCTTCCGCATGTCGCCCTCCCTCAACGAAAAAGCCCCGCTCAATGGCGGGGCGCTGTGTGCTCTTCCAGGGCCGCCTACGAGGCGTGCCAGATGTCCGTCCACGACTCCCAGGGTCGCTCGGGCTCGAACTCAATCTGCATCCGCAGATTCGATGCCAGCCCGTACCGCGCGATCCGCTGCGTCGGCGGGTTGGCGTCAAGGATGTACTCCGTGCCGAAGCGGTCACGCTGCTGCCGGTAAGCCAGCTCGCCGGCACCGGTGATGTAAAGTAGCAGCACGTCGCTTTGCCCAAGGCGCGTCGCCGTCGCGCGCTTGTCGTCGAGCGTGACCACCGGGCTTTTCATGCCGGCAAACGCCGTCGTGGTGTAGTCCGCGAGGTTCGTGTCGTACCAGAACAGCTTCGCCGTGCCGCCGGCCACGTAGGCGATCAGCGGACGCATGTTCTGGTCGAACGCGAGACTCACCTCGGTGATATCCATGTCCGTCACCCACGTCTGCGCCTCGGTGGGGTGTTTCTCCGGGTACAGCTCGATGGTGCTGCCGGACGGGTACTGCGTCTCGGCGCACCACGTACGCACCTGCAAACCCTGCGACGCGTCGGAGATCGCGATGCCGCCCATCTCCCAGTCCACGTGATAGCGCGGGCGCTCGCGGTCTGTCGGCGACAGATATCGTGAGCGATCGACGCTGGATGACAGACGACCCTCCGGGATCATGGCCGGCGCGCCCAGCTAATTGTCACGTTCAAAGTCAATTCTTCGGTATCGGTTTTCGGAATCGCTGTATCAAACTCGACCTGCCAAGCCGTCATTTTTCCCGAAACATACAGCGATTTAATCCCTGACCCGAAATTGGCGGATGACGCGTCCCAATATATCGTGGCGGTGCGCTCGTACGACCCGTCCACATACGCATTGTTGTTTTCTGATCCACTGCTTGACGCCCCGACCGGGGCCCCATCGATGGTACCCATCGTTCCATCGTTCGCCTCACATCCATAATTAAGCCCGGCCCTATTGGGCATTTCCCAGCCCAAAGAGGGATGTATGGTGTCTGCATTAGCAGCCCGCGCCGTCCAGTTATAAGTGGTCCCGCTGATATCGGCCGAACCGGTAACATCCGACTCAGGTATGTACAAACGACATTCATACGTTGCCCTGAGTATTTCATCAGACTGCACGGTGATCGTTGTCGGGTTCCCGCTTCCATCCAGAATCAGCGCGCGGGAAAACAGGCCGGTGCCGTCATTGGCCGCACCGATCCCGATCTCCGCCAGGTTTCCCGCCGCTGCACCAGCGGAAAACTCAAATGTCTGTGTTCTCACCAAGTGACGCGGCGACGAAGTCACTATGCTGGTGTCACCTACTATTGTGTTGCCTGTCGATGCAACAAACCCGCCCAGGGCTGTATCAGACACACTCGGCGCCGTGTTGTCGGTCCCGACCGAGCATCTACTAAGCCAGTTGCCGACTTTTCCGACTTCGTCCAAGCCGTAATCCGTAATCAAGTTCTGGAACGCCCCGAGTGCCCGTTCCTGTCCATCCGGACGGATCGCCTGGAGAGACCAAAACCCGCTCAATTCTGTTCGCAAAGGAATCGAAGCTATTTCGCTCACTGCAGAGTTCCCCCGGTAATCGCTACCGTCGTCGCATCAAGCGACTCCGGCTCGTAGTTGTCGTAACTCACCACTACCTGCTTCAGCGTTCCCCCGGTAATCGCTACCGTTGTCGCATCAAGCGCCTCAGATTCTCCGTCGTCGTAAATGACGTAGCCTTCCGGCTCTAGCGTCCCGCCAGTGATCGAAACCGAAGCGGCCTCGAGGGATTCCGGTTCACCGTTGTCGTAAGAAACAACCACGTTGTCGAGAACCCCGCCCGTGACAGAGACGGACGTTGCGTTTAGAGACTCTTGAGTGATCCCCTGTATTCGCCCGCCGGTAATGCCAACGATCGCGGCATTCAGCGAATCCTGAGCGACAATCGGATACGGCGGCGACGTCGCGACCGGCTTATATTCCCGCCCCTGACCGGGGCGTGCGAGGCGGCTGTGACGCGTAATACCGGGCATGATCAGACAGTCGAGTCCACTCGCATGTCGACGCCGGTCTGGAAGCCGTACCAGCTCAGCCCACCGTCGTTGGTAATGAACGTATACACACTGACTGCCTCGGGCGCCGGGGCCGCGATCGGCTGCACCGCGCCCTCCCAGCGCACCGACGGCGTCCAGTCGATAGCGCGGCCCCCGGTCGCGTCCTGGTGGACGAACACGCTGATCGCCGAGCTCAGGGCGGTGTCGAGCGTGGTCTCCAGGGTGACGGTGACGTCGGCGACCAGCGTCATGGTGTAGACCGATGCGTCCTGCGCGCGCAGCGTGACCGCGCCCGAGGTGTTGCCCAGGTCGATGCGTTTGTCCGCGGAAACCTCGTTGAAGTCAGTGTCGACCACGAGTTGGGAGAGCCGGGCAAACGCGTTCTCGATGGCCCGGAAGTTGTCGATGATCGGGTGCGGCTGGGCGACGCCCGTGCGCGGGATGTTGCCGGGGTAGACATAGTAGTCGTTGCTCATCGCACAAGCCTCCGCGGCGAGAAGTGCAGCGACAGGCCGTCGAGGGTGTAGGCAGGGATGTCGCCCTTGGAGTAGAGCAGCAGCGCCATATTGCGCCCGCTGCCCGCCGTCTCGATGACGCCCTCGCTCATGTACTGGCCTTCCCAGTTGAACTCGCCCCAGCGCGAGACATTCCAGATGCCGTTCTGCCCGGTGAGGCCCGAGACGTTGTAGTCGCGGTACTCGGCGTTGCCGTAGTTGAAGATCACGCGGCTGGTCATCTCGAAGGCGACCGGCGCATCGAGCTCGAAGACGGCCTTGCGGAAGCGCTTGTTGTAGCGAGGCGAGCCGATATTGTTGAAGTGGAACTGGATCATCGCCTCGATGTCGGCGCCATCGAACGTGTTGCCGACGTCCAGGCGGTAGACGAAACCGTCCGCTGCGCCGCAGATCACGGCCTCCTCGCTCTCGCCGTCGCTGTTGGTGAGGTAGCCGTGGGTGACACAACGCGGGCTAAATTCATACTTGGCCCGTCCGATGCCCAGGGACTGCCCGGCTGCGACCGTCAGGATGATGACATCGCCCTCGCCGCCGAGCAGTCGATACTGCCCCTTGCCTCTCAGAGCCACCGCGCCGCGCAGGCCAATGCGCAGGAAGTCGTAAAGCGGCTTCACGCGGAACGACAAAGTGGAAACCGCGAAGTCCCCGTATTTGTCGGTGGTAGCCAGTGCCCGGATACCGTGGCGGTCGGCGAAGAGCGTCTGCCCGGAGATAAACGCCACCGTGTCCGGGATCAGCGAAACGCTGTCCGTGACATTGCTCATCGTCTCGACCTGCCAGTCCGCCGCCGACGTGCCGGTGAGCACGCGCACGGATTCACCGGCGAAGATCGCAAGCGCATTGCCCTGCACGCTCTTGAGCCCCCGGATCTCCTGGCCGACGGCAATCTCGCCGGCACCGCTGTTGGTGTCCCACACCATGGGGTCGCCGAGAGCGCTGTGAATCACCGAGCCCGCTTCGTAGCCCATGAACAGGTGGTGCTTGTGGATGGCGACGTAACTCGGGTACAGCGTGCCCGAGCTTACGGTGACCTTGGCGTCGGTAATCTCGGTGACGGTGAAGTCCTTCTTGATCTCGAGCGCCGGGTTGCGCCCGTCGACCATGTACAGCGCCTCGTTGTCCGGATCGCCGGTAAAGTTGCCGCGGTCGAAGCGGCAGGTACCGCCGACGTTGCTGCGCACGGCCGGCAGGGTCAGCGCCTGCCAACCGGTGTCGCTCGAGCGATAGATCCGACTGTCGCCATCGGGGTGGTCGCGCACGGCGATGACCGTGCCGTCGATCATCGCCACGCCACATACTGCGCCCTCGCCGGGGACCTCGGTGATCGCCGCCCGCCGCGTCTCCTTGCTGTTGGCGGAATCGCTGTAGT
>CAZHBN010000015.1:20055-28465 GCA_964530405.1 uncultured Ectothiorhodospiraceae bacterium | reverse complement strand
GCCGTGACGAATTCATCCGCAACCTCGCGCAGATGCTGCCGCGACGCCTCGGGATCGCCCTCTCCCGAATGCTCGCGCAACCAGTCGATCACGCGCACCAGCACGGCGTTGACACCACCGTGATTACCGGCCATTTCGCTGTGCGGATCCAGCAGCTGCCGGAACACCTGGTTGTAATCGGCGTAGCAGGGGCTGAGCGGGAGCTCCAGCTCCCGGCTCCAGTAATCGATGCTCGGGGACATCGGCTCCGCGGTGAACGTGGCCGCGATTACCGCTCGCGGCGCCTCGTCGCTTTCCCGCGGGGAATGCTGCGCGTCGTGGCCGGGCGAGCCGGTCAGCTCGGAAGCCGACAGCACGCGCACCTTCCCGGGGCAGTGCTCCGCGGCAATCGCGTCGACGAGTGATGCCGCGACGGTCGCCGGCGACTCGGCGCCGACGGCGGCCTGGGGCGTGTTACTCATCTCCGTGAGCATTCGAGGCGCGCGGGGTGCGAGAAACGAGACTTCGGGGCAATCGGTGGCGCGGCGGTGCAACTCCGCCTCGACGGCGTCCTTGAGCGCGACGTATTGCGGGAACGCGGCCGGACGCTCCTCGACGAATACCGACGACACCACGACAGCAACGCCGCCGCGCTGCCGTACCAGGGGCAGCAGGTGCTCCAGCGGCGTGCTGGTGACCGCCAGATTGCTCGCCACGTAGTCCCGAATCTCGTCGTGGTGATCCGCCGCTGCCCCCATTGGTGAGGGCGCCGTTGCGGCGTTGCACACGAGGACATCCAGCCCGCCACGCTCGCCGGCAATCCGTTCCGCTGTCGTCCGGCACCACTCCGGGTCGGCGACATCGCCCTGGAGCACGGTTACGCCGCCATCGCCGCTGCGGCACGCCTTGGCCACCAGAGCCGCCGTATCGACACTGCTTCGATAAGCCAGATAAACGTGACACCCGCTCGCCGCCAGGGCCTGTACCAGCGCCGCGCCGAGCCCTCGGCTACCGCCAGTGACCAGTGCCACGCGCCCTTGCAACGCGTTAGCCGGCGAGCGCAGTCGCGCTGCGACGTCCTCGTACCGGGGCAGATCCACCTCCCGCCGGAGAAACGCGTCGATCGCGCCCGTGACGGCAATACCCGTACCGTGGCTGGCATGGAGCCGCAGGCGGAGCAGCCCGAAATCCTCACTGTAGTGCTCCGGCTGCGCGGAAAAGGCGACCGTCCGCTCGTCGACGTCGTTCGGGGACTCGTCGATGGAAAGGCGCAGCTTGCTGAACAGAGCTTGCCGCCCCGGCACCTCCATGCCGACCAGATAACTGGTGCACAACAGCAGCTCGACGAGACCGACACCGACTGTATCGACCGCGTCCTCCACCCAAGCCGGCGTACCCCGCGCGAACGCGCTGCGGTCGCAGCGATAGGTGCCGCTCACCACGCCGGCACGCGCAACGTCCGACGGAGTGAGCGCCGCCGGCGTGTCCCGGCAATGCAGTGGCCCGTCTACCGGCGGTTGGTGACACGACGCAGGATTCCCCGCGCCACCGTATTCCGCTCGCACACTGACGGCGACCGTATCGCCGTCGCACAGATATGCCGTGACGCTCCCTTCGCCCTGCTCGGCCGTGAGCCGGTAATTGCGGCCGGGAATCACCGCATGACGGAATTCCATGGTCAGTGCAGACGGTCGCTGTCGGCGGCGGTCTCCAATCACCGCCAGGCCCGCCAGCCCGCCCAGGATCCCGAATACCACGCGACGGCCGTAAGCGGTTCGCGCCGCGTAATCGTCATCCATGTGAAGGGGGTTCACGTCGTGACTCGCACGCGCGAACCAGTCGAGCTCCGTCTCGGAGAACGTGATCTGCACGATTGCCCCCAAAAAACTGTTTCGCCAATGAAGCTGCGATGGATCAGGCGCCGCTCGTGCCCTGGAGCACAGCGCGGTGCGGCTGGGCATCGGACTCCGACTCGTCAGGCGTGACCGCACATTGAGCCTCGCGCGCCGCCTCGATCCAGGCTTCCAGCAGATGTCTGGCGGTGGAGCTGCGGTGGTACCTGGCCGAATACCGGCACAGCAGCACAAGGCGGTCCCCCCAGTGGCGGGCGACGAAGTCCAGTAGATAGCGCCGCCGGCCATTCGCTGCGCCGCGTTCGAATATCGTCTCCAGCGCCCCCGTCTCGTTGCCGAAGGGCTGGTAATTGAAACGAACGCACGCTACTTCCCAGGGAGCGGGAACTTCACCGCACCGGCGCAACAGCTCGTACGCGACGCCGGTACGATCGACTTCGGCGTACGCAGCGGCGAACGAGCGGGCGTCTCCACGCTCCACGAGAATGGGCACGTCGCAGGCCAGGTTGCCAACGGCGTCGGCGAATACACCTTCGTCACCCAGGTCACGGCCGTGCAGACGCAGCGAGAGCACCATGCGAGACGTGTCACCCCATTTCATCAGGGTGTCGGCCAAAGCCGCTCCGAGGGATTCGAACAAGCCGTAGGCCGCGTCGGTATCCGCACCTCCGGCCAGGAGGTCGGAGGCGTCCACCTCGACCTCCTGCTGAACCCCGTGACTGTTGTCATCGCCATCGAGCGCCACCGGGACCGTATCGTCAGGGTTTGGGTAGTCCCGGCGCGCGATCCAGTCAGGCACGCGTGGACCGTCGTCGTTCAGCCGCGCCACCGCGGCGAGATACTGCGCGTAGGCGACACCGTCACCTGTCGATGCGCGTTCCCGGGAACCCATATAGTCGTCGATGATGGCGCGGCCGAGTCGCAGCGCCGACAATCCGTCGACGAACAGGTGATGCCACACCAAGCTGACCCGCGAGCCGCGCGAACCTTCGTCGATCAATGCCACGCCCGCGAGAGGCCCGCGCTCCGGATCGAGGGATTCCGCCAACTCGGTCTCGACGGCTTCCAGCACTTCGGCCCGATGATCGTCGCCCGCCTCCGCCTGACGCACGACGATCAATTCCTTCGCTGGATCCGCGGGTCGCAGTGCCGTGTTGTCCGGTGTGAGGACTGCCCGCAACTGGGGCTGACTTCGAAGCGCGGTCGCGACCGCCTCGCGCAGGCGCTCCACGTCGCTCGCATCCCCCTCGTTCAGCACGAACCGCTGGATCAGGTGCCAGCCGCGCTCGTCGGCACCGCGGGCAAGCGACTGCGACTGTCCGGCCGATAGCTCATAGTCGACGGCATCCGCATATCCGAACCGCACCGCCAGCTCACCACCTTCGGGCGTCAGGCGGAAATCGTCCGAAAGGCCGTCGCCCCAGCCCTGCGCCAGGGATGTGTCGATCTGCTCATGCTGGAGAAAGTTCGGATCGCCAATGCTCAGGGAACCCTCGTGCAGGCCATCGAGCATGCGTTCGCCCCCGTAGGGATCGAGCATTTCCCGATCGGGCGCCACGCCGAGGAATTCGCAGATGCGACGCATCTCGGACTGCGGATCGCGAACGAGATCCTCGTAACGCACGGTAAGCTGGTTGCCGTCCGGGACATCGCGGAGGAATTCGATGACGTTGCGGTTGATACGGCGCCAGATGGCCTCCGCCGTCTGCCACGGATCCTCGCCGTGGGGATCGATGAGACGGTGGAATCGGTTGCGGACGATGGACTCTGCAACGGCTCGCGGATCGCGCACCAGGTGAACGTAGCGGGCATTGGGGCAGAGCTCGCGGCTTTGGCGCAGCACTTCCGGATCCCGGCCGTAGGTCGGGGATTTGTCCACCAGCGACGCGGGCGCCGCCAGCGACTGTAGGAGTCGGTAGGCGTCGGCAATGGTGCCGCCTTCTGCCGTCATCGCCTCGATTTCCGCACGCGCCACCTCCGCGGAGACGCCGCGCAGGTGCCTGACGGCGTCGATCAGCCCCTCCTCGAGCCCCGTCTCCGCCAGACCAGTCCGACGTTCCTGCAGCGTGCCGTATCCAAGCAGATGCAGCTCCGGTGGCGCGAACAGTCCCGGATGACCCTGCAGCATGGCGCGTAACAGCGTCGAGCCAGCACGCGGCGTGGAGAGCACGAATACCATGGGCTCGGTCAACGTTTCACCAGTGGCGGCCGCCTCCGGCGCCGGGGTACGGCTGGTCTCACCGGCAAACTCGCTGGCGGAAACGGTCGAATCGCCGCCGATTTCGGAGTCCAGGTATGCAGCGAGTCGGTTGATCGTGCCGTGACGCATGATCTCGGCGGCATAAACCGGTATGTCCAACCGACGCTGGATAGAGGCCACCAGCTGCATGCCCAGTATGGAGTCGAGCCCGTAGTCCGCCAGCGACCGGTCCGGATTTAGACTGTCGGCTTCGAGCTTGAGCAGATCCGCGACCTGGTGGATGAGAAAGGTCCTCAGATCCTCATCACCTGCCGGTTGCGGTTCCTCCGGCCGCGACGGCTCGACGGACGCCGCCGGGGTCGTCGGCTGCACATTCGGTTGCGGCGCCGGCGTTTGCGCACGGGTGGGCGCCGTTATTCCGGCCCCGTTGCGAAGCCAGTAACGCGTGCGGCTGAAGGGATAGGTCGGAAGCGGTATCCGCCGGCCACCGCGATTCAATGCTTGCCAGTCGATCTCGACGCCCGAGAGCCAAAGCCGGGCAATGGCCTCGAGACGGCCGTCGTCGTACAGGCGCCGCAAGAACTCCGCGCCATACGGGTGATCGAAGACGTCCGCCAGAGCCCGCGACGACTCGCCCTCTCCTGTCAGAACGTTGGAAGCGTCACCCGTGTCCGCATAAGCGGACAACGCGGCAATGGCCTGGTCCGCGTCATCGACGATCAATGCCAGCTTGCTCTCCAGACTGGGACGGCCGACCTGCAGCGTATAGGCGATATCGGCGAGCTCCGGCAGATCACCGCGGTTGCGTGCGACGGTCAGATGATCGCGGAGCCGGCCGGCGTACTCGCGAAGACGCTCCGTGCTGCGCGCCGAGAGGACAACCAGGGCGGGCCCCTGCGCCGGACGCTTGCCGGACGACCCTCGGGGATATTCCTCCAAGATCACGTGAGCATTGGTACCGCCGAATCCGAACGAGCTGACCCCGGCGCGATAAGGCAACGGTTCGCCGGCGTCGTTGCGCAAACGGGGCCATTCCCCGGTTTCGCGCTGCAGATACAGCGAGGAGCTATCCAGATCCAGATAGGGATTCGGCCGATCGATGTGCACCGATTTCGCCAGCGTGGCGTATCGCATGCATAGCAGGGCCTTGATGAGTCCGGCGATCCCGGCAGCGGCCTCCAGATGGCCGATGTTGCTCTTCACGGAACCGACGCTGCAGCTCGGCTTGGCGTCATCGCGAGGCTCGACTGCCGTGAATGCCCTTCTCAACCCCCGTATTTCCACCGGGTCTCCGAGCGCGGTCCCGGTGCCGTGCGCCTCGATGTAGCCGATAGTCGAGGGTGAGACGCCGGCACGCCGGATCGCCCTGGCGATGACGTCGGCCTGGCGTGTCGGGTTCGGGGCGGTGAGGCTTTGCACGCGGCCACCGTGATTGACCGCCGTGCCCTTGATCAGGGCGCGGACGCAGTCGCCGTCCCGTTCGGCCGCCGTCCGCGCCTTGAGCACCACGACACCGACGCCCTCACCACGCACATAGCCGTTGGCATTCGCAGCGAACGAACGACAACGGCTGTCCGCGGAGAGAATGCCGGTGCGCGCGAACGACCAGAATGGCCCCGGCGACAGCAACAGGTTGACGCCGCCGACGATCGCCAGTTCACAGTCGCCCCGCTGCAGCGCGGAGACCGCCCGGTCCAACGCCACCAGCGAGCTCGAGCAGGCTGTGTCCACCGCCTCGCTCGGTCCGTTGAGGTCGAGGAAGTACGAAAGGCGGTTGGGTATGTTGTTGAGCGCCATGCCTGTGGAAGTCTGGGGCGTGATCAAGTCGGCCTGTTCGCCCAGCAGACTGCCGAGCGCTACGGCCCGGTCCAGGTAGTCACGTGTCGAGGCGCCCACGAAAACGCCGGTCGCTGACCCTGCGAGCGTGAAGGGGTCGTAACCGGCATCCTCGACGGCGCCCCACGCCACCTGTAGGAAACGGCGCTGCTGCGGATCCATCATCTGGGCTTCCGCGGTGGAGATGCGGAAGAACTCCGCGTCGAACGCATCCGGGAAGTCGGTGAACCCCCCGACGAACGCGTTCCGACTCTCTTCATCGATGCCGAACAGATCGGCGAGGCCGTCGAGATTCCAGCGTTCCGGGTCGGTGCCTATGAGATCCTTGCCCGCGACCAGGTTCTCCCAGAAGGTCTCCAGATCCGGTGACCCCGGAAATTCGCCCTGCAGGCCGATCACCGCGATATCGTCACCCGCGGACCCGCCCTCGCCGTCGGTATCGTCTCGGGCAGCCGCGGTTCTCACTGGTTCAGGCATTGGCCCGTCGGGCGACGCGCTCTGGCGCGGTTGCGGTTCGGCAGCCGGCTGCAGCCAGCCGGCAATGCGCGACCGGTCGCCCTGGACCACGAGCAGTTGCCCGTGCGCCGCGGCAACCGCGACCTCGAACGCCGCCATGCCGGACCTCGTGGACAACGGATCGAGCCCGAGCTGACGCCGCATGTACTCGATCGCGGACTCATGAGGCCGCATTCCCCCTTCCGCCCACAGCGGCCACTGGAGGGACAGGCATCGTCCTGCGCGCCGTCCCCTGGCCACGAGCGAGGCGCGGCAGGCGGCGAAGCCATCGAGAAATCCGTTGGCATACGCGTAGTCCGATTGCCCATGGTTTCCCGTCACGGCAGCCATGGACGAAAACGTCACGAACAGATCCAGGGGGTCGTCGGCGGTGAGCTCATCCACCAGGAGCGCTCCGCGCACCTTCGGGTCCGCGACTTCGGCGAATTCCTGGTGTCGCTTGCGGGCAATCGCCGCATCCCTGAGCACGCCCGCTGCGTGGAGGACGCCGTTGACCATGCCGAACTCGCGATGTGCGGTCTCCACGAGACGCTGCGCCGTGGCACGATCAGCGATATCGCCCGAGACGTATCGCGCCTCTCCCCCCGCTGCCCGTATACGCTCGAGCAAAGCCCGGATCCGTTCGTCCTCCGGGCGGCGTCCGGACAGGACCAGACGGGCCTGATACCGGCTCGCCAGATACTCCGCGAACAGCGCGCCGAGTCCGCCGGCGCCGCCGGTGAGGAGATACACACCGCCCTGCCGGATCACGGCACCGGGTGCAGGGGCGACGTCGGTATGCTCGCGCACCACGCGCTCTTCCCATCGCCCACCATCGCGGGAGCGCACCACGCTTGCGCCGGACATCGACGCGTTCAACAACTCGGCGACCTGAAGCCCGGTGTCCTTGCCACCATCCACGAGAGCGGTTCGCGTCGCGACCCGTGGATACTCCGCACGAATGGTCGCTGCAAGGGCGGCGAGCGCCGCGTGCGCTGCTTCAGCGTTCTCCCCGCGTTCCACCACGAACACGATTTCCAGGCCGTCGGCGTCGCCGTGCTCACGAAGAAGATCAAGGGCCGAGTAAGCTACGGCGCGCGAGGGCTCGTCGGCCGGCGAACCCTCACTGTGCGACGGCGCGATGAAGAAAGCCACGCGGTGCACGGGCCGGCCGTCAGCCGACATCTGTCCCAGCCAAGCTGGCAACCGGGTCTCGTCCGGCTGCAGCGAGCGGGTTCGACCGTCACTTAGACGAACCTCCCGCTGCGACTCGAGCACCATGATCGGCCGCTGGGATTGTCCGGGCAGATGGCCACAGACCTCCCGCAGCCTTTGCGCATCGCGCTCGGTTACCGCATGGATGACCGCCGCGCCGGTCGCACCCGCATCGACCGTCCGGCTCGACCAATCGCGCCAGTCATAGGTATAGAGGTATGTGTCCTCCGGCACCGACGGCAATTCCGCGGCGGCCTCCGCCTCACGTGGTGCACGGTGATCAGCTGCCGGAGCGCTCGCCACCGGCGCCGGATCCGCCCCGACCGACGCCACCGCACCGCCGGGCTCGGCCGCATCCGCCGCCCCGGTGAACTCGAAAGCGGTGGCGTGCTCCTCGGCGAAGTACCGGATCACCGCCGCCAGGGTCTGGTGCTCGAAGAATACCGTCGGGTACAGGGTGATACCGAGCTCGCCCTCGAACTGCTCGGCCAACTGGATCAGCTTCGTCGAGTCCAGCCCCAGATCCATCAGGTTGGCCTCGACGTCGATCTCCGACTCGGGCACCTCCAGTACGCCGGCCAACCGCGCCACGAGATAGCCCTGGACCCGATCCGGCAACGCCGTAGCGGGCGTTGCACTCGTGGTGGCGGCCGGCGTCGCCGCTGGTGCCCCGTCGACTTCGGGAGCCGGCGGGTGCGAGCCCGCACCGTGCTCCTCGCCCGAAGCCGTCTCGGTAGTCTCGAAAGCGGTGGCGTGTTCCTCGGCGAAGTACCGGGCCACCGCCGCCAGGGTCTGGTGCTCGAAGAATACCGTCGGGTACAGGGTGATACCG
>CAZHBN010000015.1:0-19955 GCA_964530405.1 uncultured Ectothiorhodospiraceae bacterium | reverse complement strand
CACCGCCGCCAGGGTCTGGTGCTCGAAGAATACCGTCGGGTACAGGGTGATACCGAGCTCGCCCTCGAACTGCTCGGCCAACTGGATCAGCTTCGTCGAGTCCAGCCCCAGATCCATCAGGTTGGCCTCGACGTCGATCTCCGACTCGGGCACCTCCAGTACGCCGGCCAACCGCGCCACGAGATAGCCCTGGACCCGATCCGGCAACGCCGTGCCCGACGGGACCGGTGTCGTCACGGCAGTGGAGCGCGGGCGGTCGACATCTTCGCCGCCGCCGTGCAGGAGTTTCAGCGCCGATTCCTTGTCCAGGTCGCCGCTGGCGATGCGTGCGAAGATTTCCTCCCGGCTCATGGTCGTATCCCTTCCTTAGCAGAGTGCTTCCTGGTTTTGGATCTCGCTCACCCGAGCTGGGCTATTCGCCCAGCAGCGGCTCCAGCGCGACGGCTTCTTCGACGCTGATGCGGCCTTGCTGCAGGGCCTCGACCAGCTCCTCGTAGGTCCTAGGGCGTCCACCGGCGGTATGGCGGTCCGCGGTTTCCCCGTCCCGCGAGGCGCCCGTGGCGTCGTTACGGCAGGGCCACCAGCAGCGCCGGCGCTCGAACTGCGTGGGTGGCAACGGTTCACGGCGTGCCCGGTAGGTGCCGTCCTCAGGGGTGAACTCTTCGAGAATCATGTGGCAATTGGTTCCCCCAAAGCCGAATCCGGAGATCGCCGCACACCTGCGCTCTACGAAGTCGTCCCAGGGCGCACCCTGTAATGCCGGCCTGAATGGTGAGCGCTCGAACTCGAAGCGGGGATGGGGCTTATCGCAGTGCAACGTCCGTGGTATGTACCGTTGCTGCAGCATCATGACGACTTTGATGAAGCTGGCCACACCGGCGGCCAGCAACAGGTGCCCCGTATTCGATTTCACCGAACCCACCGCACAGTACTGCCGGTCTTCGGTGAACTCCCCGTAGGCCCTGCTAGCGGCCTTGATCTCGATGGGGTCGCCCAACAGCGTGCCGGTCCCGTGAGCCTCCAGGTAGGTGATGCTTCGCGGGTGCACGCCGGCATTGTCGATGGCCCGCCGGATCACCGAATGCTGCATTTCGACGTTGGGGGTGGTAATCCCCATGGTGCGACCGTCGTTGTTAACGGCGGAACCGCTCACCACCGCCATGATCCGGTCACCGTCGGCGACCGCGTCGTCGTAGCGCTTCAGCAACACGAGCCCCGCCCCCTCGCCCAGCACGAAGCCCTTGGCCCGCTGGTCGAAGACGTAGCAGCAGGGATCATCGGAGAGCACCGACGCCTGGCTGAAACGGACATGGGCCTGTTCGTCGAGCAGCAGCGTAATCCCGCCGGCGACCGCCATGTCGCATTCGCCCGAACGCAGAGCGCGGCAGGCGTGGTGAATCGCCACCAGCGACGAGGAGCAGGCGGTGTCGATGGTGTACGACTCGCCGCGGAGGTCATAAAAATCGGAGACGCGCGCGGCGATCATGTTCTGAATGGAATGCACCACCGCGCCCTTGGCCACCTCCGGCGGCAGTGTCGGGTCGTTGATCGCGGCACAGTCGCCGGCGGCCGCACCCAGAATCACGGATACGTTCCGCCCCGCCAGTTCCTTGGCGTGGTAACCCGCGTTGTCAAAGAGGTGCTGCGAGAGCTCCAGGACCAGTAGGTGCTGCGGATCCATCGCACGGGCGTCCGCTTCGCGGATACCGAAAAACGCCGGATCGTAGGATTCGACCCCCGGCGCGTACCCCGCCCAGCGCGAGTACGTCTTGCGCACGGTACCCTTGGCGGGATCGAAGTGCTCACGCCAGTCCCACCGCTGCGGGTCCACCTCGCTAACGAGATGGTTCCCCTCCACTAGGTGCCGCCAGTAAGTGTCGACGTCCGGCGACTGCGGGAAACGACCCGCCACACCGACAACGGCAATGCGCTCCGCCGATCGGCCGGCACCACCGTTCGCCGTCCGCTGCGTGCTTGCAGCTTCGGGATTGCCCTTGCCGGGCGTGCCCGCCGGCGCGTGCGGTTCTGCGGGAGGCCCCGAATGCACAGTGGTCGACAACGGCCGCACCGTGAACTCATCCACCTCCACGAGCACTTTTCCTTCAACGTCACAGATAACGATGTCGAAGCGCTCTACCTGCGCCGTGCTACGGGACGAACGTCGTACGTGCACCCAGCAGCGGTCCGGCAATGCTTCGAACTGGCGTACGGAGCGCAGAAAGAAGGGCACGTGAACGCGTTCACCGGCGTTCGCATCGGCCGTGGCGCCAATCGCCGCCTGAAAGGCGCCGTCCAGCAAGGCGGGATGCAGCACGAAACCGTCGGTGCCGTTGTGGCCGTCACCCAAGGAAAGGCGGGCCAGAGCCTCGCCCTGCCCCGTGTACAGCACCTCGATACTCCGGTACAGCGGTCCGTATTCAAACCCGGAGTGAGCCATGTCCGCATACAACGTGTCGCCGTGTCGCAGGTGTGTGCAAGACTGGCGAATGGCATCGAGGTCGAGGCGGTCTTTCGCCGGTGTACCGGTGAGCGGCTCTACCGTGCCCTGGGCATAGGGCGCATCGGCCTCGCCGGGGGCGACGACGCGAAAACCATATCCTTGCTGGCCGCTGTCGAGCCGAATCTCGATTTCGGTGGTACCGTGGGGCTCGATCCGCAGCGGCCGCTGCCAGGACACGTTGCCGAGCACAATATTTCCGCAATCTAGGCCTTGCACCCCGGCAGCCCGCGCAATCTCCAGATAGCCGGCGCCCGGCAGGAGTACGTCGCCACTGATCCGATGATCTCTGAGCACCGGATCGGTGCCGTCCAGGACGACCGGTAGCCGGTCCACTCGGCCACCGTCGAGGCTGCCCAGCCACGGGTGCCGGCATTGGGTTTCGCGTGTGACCGTCTCGGGGGTATGGCCATCGGTACCCGCCGCGGACGGCTGCTCACGCACCGGCTCGGGCATGCCTGCTGTCGAACCACCGCCGCCCACGGCGACCGCCGCAAGCGGGACTGCGTCGTTGTGACCAGCACTGGCGAGGAAAGACTGGAGGCTTGCGACCGTCGGTTGCTCCACCAGGTCCGACGGCGTCACCGCCAAGCCGAGTCGTTCCGACAGGCGGTGGGCGAGCCGTGTCAGCATCACGGAATCGAACCCGTACTCCGTCAACGGCGTCTCCTGATCCACGAGCTCTGGCTCGATCTTCGAAACACCGGCGATCTCGTCGACGAGTAATTCCGCTAGCGCCGGTCCTGCCTCTTCGCCGACTGGCCGCACCGGCGCACCCTGCACGTCGGTGCAGGCGAATCCCAGGGTGCGCTGAACCCTCGCCGGATCGCCGGGAACGACCAGAACCTGGGAGGCCTCGCAGGCCCAGAGGCGATCCAGCAACGATAGGCCCTTCCCGCTGTCGATCGCCTCCACGCCCCAGCGTGCCTGCAGCAAATCCAGGATTTCCGGCTCAATCGCCATCCCGCCGTCGTGCCAGTACGGCCAATCGACGGACAGCGCTCGCCCGGAACACCGCCCGGCCCGGCGCTCGCCTTCACGCCAGCGCGCGAAGTGATCCGCGAATCCGTTCGCGAACGCGTAGTCGATCTGCCCGGGGGAAGCGATTTCCGCGGTCAGTGAGGAGAAGAGCAGAAAACACTCAAGCGGGTCCTCGCGCGTAAGCCGGTCTAGGTTGGCGGTTCCGAAAACCTTGGGACCGAGAACCGCCGACATCGCCAGCGGCTGCTTGTCCGTGACCGGCGCGTTGTGTAATACGCCCGCACAGTGAATAACGGCAACCAGCGGACCCAATCGCGCCCGTATGTCCCGCAGCGCGACGTCCAGTGCCTCGGCATCGCAGATGTCGGCCTGGTAGTACGCAAGGCGACCTGGCGCTTCCGCCTCCAGGTCCTTGCGCGCCGGCTCCGCCAGCCGCGAACGCCCCAGCAGCACAACGGCCGCATCGGTAGTTCGAACCAGGTGGCGTGCAAGACGGCGCCCGATGCCCCCAGCACCACCGGCGATCAGATAGACTCCTGGCCCGGGGGGCATCGGCCTTGCGTCCGCCGCCTGGATTGGCTCGTAGCCTTTCCGCAACCGCCGACCACCCTCGTACCGCACAGCCATCGACTCCGGCCCCGTCGCCCACAGCTCGTTGACCAGGCCGGACGCGGTTTCGCCCGGATCACCGGTTGCTTCGACCACGGTCACGGCAGCCCACGAGAGCTCGGCGGCGATCGTGCGCAGCAGGCTTTCCTGTGCCCCCGCCAGGGGATGTTCCGACGGCGCGTCAACCGGGTTCCACGCGATCAGCCGTGTCCGCTGACGGTGCCCCGCCTGCGACAATGCCTGAGTCAGGTACACCCACGGGTAGAAGCCTTGCCGAAGCTGTGTTTCAACGCTCGCCAGCGTCGTTTCGAACGGGTGGTCCACCCAGGCATTGATCACCGCGGAAGGCGTGAGCCCCGCGTTCAGCAGCGCGTCGACGAGTTGCCGGTACTGGCCGGGATCGGTCGGATCCACCGCGAACTCGTCGGCGTCATGCCGTTGAAAGGCCGCGCCTGGTCGAATCCGGACGACCCTCTCCGCGCTACCGGCGAGCTCGCGCAAGGTGCTGCTGGTCGTGCCATCACCATCCAGCACCCAGACAGTGCCGGGCAGACCGCTCCGGCGCGGACCGTCATCCCGGACGTAAACAGGCACCACGAGGCCGGAGCTCCAATCAACGGCGTTTCCGGCCTCTGGCAACTCATCGACGCTATCCCCCTCACGAGGTACTTCGGCCGGCTCGCCGGATCCGTTGCCGAGACGTGCCCCGCCGATCCAGTAGGCCTGCCTGGCGAACGGATACGTCGGCAGCGGAACGCGCCGTGCCCCCTGATTCTCCGGCAACGTCTCCCAGTCGACCCGCTCGCCGCGAACCCAGGCGGCAGCGATGCCCTCGGAGTCGGCCTCAATGACCGTACCTCTATCAGGCGCTCGCGGCCCCGCCGGCATCCGTACTTCCCCGCTGAACACGCCGTCACCGCCGAAATCGCCTCCGGCACACCGGGCCAGGCGCTCCATCAGCGCTTCCTTCCCGGGCGCGAGGATGGCTAGCCGGCAGGCCATGGCTTCGCGCCCGGTCTGCAACGTATAGGCGACATCATCGAGCGCGACACTGGGCCGCTCTGTCAGAAACGCCCGCAGTTGCCGCGCAGCCTCCGCGAGCCGCTCGCGCCGTTTCGCGGACAGAACGATGACCCGGTTCCGTTCCGTATCCGTGGGCCTGTCGGGACATTGCTCTCCCGGCCGATGCTCCTCCACCACCAGGTGGACGTTGACGCCCCCTGCACCGAATGAGCTGACGCCGGCCCGGCGCGGATACTCCACGGGCGCGTTGCCATCGAGCGCCAACACCGGTCGTTGCCAGTCGCCCGGCGCGGTCCGCAGGCTGAATGGCGTCGCCGAAAAGTCGATATCCGGGTTGGCTGGCTCGGCGTGCAGCGTCGGTGCATAACGTCCGTGCTGGAGCTGAAGCAGGACCTTGGTCAACCCTGCGATACCGGCGGCGGATTCCAGATGCCCGATGTTGGATTTGACCGAGCCGAGGGCACAGTACTGGCGGTCATCGGTATAGGGCGTGAACGCCTGGCACAGACCTTCGATCTCGATCGGATCGCCAAGCGCCGTGCCCGTTCCATGTGCTTCCAGGTAGGTGATCGTGCGGGGGTGAACGCCGGCGCGACGCAGCGCCTCGCCAACGACTTCGCCCTGGGCCTGTGGATTCGCCACGGTGTAACCGTTGGTGCGGCCGTCGCTGTTGATCGCGCTGCCCCGGATGACACCGTGGATGTGATCGCCGTCTTCGATGGCACGCCGCAACGGCTTGAGCAGGATGCACCCGGCACCCTCCCCGATCACCGTACCGTCGGCGCGATCACCGAATGGCCGACACCGGCCGTCGCTGGAGAGCATTGTCACCGACGACAGGCTGATGAAGTGGCTGGGATGGAGCACCAGATTGACACCGCCGGCCAGAGCGAGCTCGCACTCGCTGCGGCGAAGGCTTTCACAGGCGAGATGCACGGCGGCGAGCGACGAGGAACAGGCCGTGTCGACGGCCATGCTGGGGCCGCGGACGTCGAGCTGATAGGACACCCGGTTGGCGATGGACCAGTAGCGCGTCACCTGCGCCCTGGCGGCAGCGTCCCTCCCCGCCACCTCGGCAGCGGCCCGTTCGTAGGTATCGTTCATCACACCAACGAAAACGCCCACCCGGCCGGCCTCACCGAGGGCACCCGGTGCCCGGCCCGCGTCCTCCACGGCGCTCCAGGCCGTCTGCAGGAACAGCCGCTCCTGCGGATCCATCGACTCGGCTTCGCTGGGTGCGATGTTGAAGAACAGGGGATCGAAGTGCTCTGCGCCGGCGACGAATGCGCCGAAGCGGCTGTAGTTGAATCCGGCGCGGCCCCGGGTCTCATCGTAGTGCTGCCGCCAGTCCCAGCGCTCCGGGGGGATTTCGCCGATGCTACAGCGGCCGCTGATGAGATTGTCCCAGAAAGCCGGCGCGGAATCGGCCTCGGGATATCGCATCGCCATCCCGATCACGGCTATGGGCTCGTCGCCTTCGCTCGGCGCCTCCCCCGTTGCCCCCGACGGGCCGGCCACCGAAGCGGGTCGCCCATCAGCGGCCTGCGCGCTGCTGCTTGCGGGCGCCTCCGGCGACTGCAGTAGCGGGGTCACGGCCGCAGCGTGGTTTGCGAGCAGGTACGCCGCGACATCGCCGAGGGTGCGGAATTCGAACAGCAATGTCCGCCGCTGAATGCCGATACCGAGGCCGTCCAGACGTCGGTTCATTCGCGTGATGAGCAGCGAATTCAGGCCCAGGTTCTCCAGCGGCACGTCAGGTCGTACACGATCGACGGGCAGCTCCGCCTCCTCCGCGTACATACCGCAGAGCCACTCCGCAAGGACGTTCTGCGGGTCGGTAGCCTCCCCTGTCGGCTCCGCCGTCTTCCAAGCCGCTTGAGACCCCGCCACTGCGCCAGGCGTATTGGTGGGTATCCAGTGCCGCTCACCGGCGAAGGGATAACTCGGCAGCGGCACACGCTGTGCGCCCGTGTGCCGCAGAGCCGACCAGTCAATCGTGGCTCCCTCCAGCCACTGCGTCATCGCCGCTTCCAGCGTCGGTGCACGCACCGGCGTTTGCCGGCCACCCGGGTCGGCACCGGTGTGTGCGCTCGCCAGAGCCGGAACCTCAACGTCGCCGGACGCGAAGCGGCGAAGGCGCTCGGCAGCCTCTCCCAGGCTGCCGGCAATCGTGGCGAGTCGATAGGGCATGGGAACGCGGCCGTTCTGCAGGGTGAACGCCACGTCGCAAAGGGATGCGTGCCGCATGACCGCAGGCCGAGCGTCGGCGGCCGTCGCATCCAGGTAGCTCAAGTGGGTGGCGAGCCGCTGCGCGTATGTGCGCAACTGCGCCTGGGTGGCAGCCGAGAGAACGATCAGCTCACGGTCACCACAGGTGGATGCCTCCGATGGCGCGATCGGTTCTTCCACGATCGCATGACTGCAGGAACCTTCCGCACTGTAGCCGTTGATCAGGGCCCGGCGACTGGAATGGCCTTCCTTTTCGCCGGAACTCGGGGCGTCCCAGGTACGGCCGCTGACGGCGAGCACGCCTCGAGCGCTCTGCCAGTCGATGAAAGGATTGAGCGCATCCGGCACCGGCGTAGGCACAATCCGGCCATACTGGAGCTGGAGTACCACCTTGGCCAGTTGTGCCATGCCGGAGGCCGCCTCGAGGTGCCCGAGGTTCGCCTTGGCTGAGCCAATGAGGTACGGCGATCCCTCGTGGCGGCTCTCGCCAAGGACGCGCTCCACCGAGGAGACCTCGGCCGCGTCGGCGATACCGGACCCGGCGGCGGAAGCTTCCACGTAAGAAATCGTGCCCGGTTCGACGGCACATCGTTGCATCAGCGCCCGCAGCGACTGTGCCTGACCATCTGCATTGGGCATGGTCCGACCACGACTTCTGCCCCGGTGGGCGGCCGCCGTGCCCCGGATAATGGCGTAGCGGGCATCGGCGTCACGCCGGGCTGCCTCGGCTGGCCGTACCAGAACCGCCCCCACGCCTTCGCCGACCACCCAACCATCCGCGTCCGCCCCGAAGACCTGGCAGGTCTGGTCGGGCGAGACGAGCTCCAGGTCCCTGAGCACGCGGATGTGGTCCGGGTGGCCGACCAGGTTCACACCGCCGACGACCGCCGCGTCACATTCGCCGTTACGAACGCTCTCGCACGCCATGTGCAGGGCGGTGAGGGCCGACGAGCAGCCGGTATCCACCGCCATGCTCGGCCCCTGGAAGTCGAAGAAGTGGGAAACCCGGTTCGGGATCGAGGAATACGTCGACGTGGGACCGGGCTCACCGTCGGAGCGAGCACCGAACTTCTGGTAATCGCCCCACATCACGCCGACGAAGACCCCCACCCTGGGTGCGGCGGCACGAAGCGTGTCGGGCGTGTAACCGGCGGATTCGAGGCACTCCCATACCACCTCCAGAAACAGGCGCTCCTGGGGATCCATGGAGCGCGCCTCGACCGGCGTGATATTGAACAGCAGGCTGTCGAACCGCTCGATGGCGTCGAGAAAGCCTCCGTGGAGTTCATCGCTGCCCCAGCGGTCCGACGGTAGCGGCCCGATCATGCATTCGGCATCCTCGAACCGGCGCCACAACTGCCAGACGTCGTCGGCGCCGGGATACCGGCCGCTCATTCCGATGATCGCCATTTCGCCGCGCGGCTCGGCAGCCCCCGCCGCCTGAGCGAACCGGCTCGTATCCGACTCGCGCCGGTCGAGGGCACTCAGGGGAACCGGCTGATCATGGTCGTAATACCCACCGGTGAAACCGTGCACGAACTCGGCTTCGGAACCGAGCTCCAAATGCTCCCGTACAGGGTCAAGGTGCATCCAACCCACCGGGCACAGGCCGATTCGGAAGTCCCGCTGACGACGCATCAGCGTCTGTCCGAGCATGCCCGTGGCGACCACGGCGGCGTTGAGGCGTGCGGCGTCGTTGACGGTGTGAGCGGCGCCGACGATCAGCAGCGAGAACGCCGCCTGATCGAAGTGGCCGCGGTTGAACGGGTAGAAGCCTTTGCGCACGGCATCATGAGCGTCGGCGCTGACGAACGTCAGCTCGTCGCGCTCCGGCAGGTAACGCCACAAGCCACCTTCGAGCCCGTCGATCGTATCGGGGCGTACCAGCACGTAGAACTGCACGAGCTCGCTCAGTCGCGCATCGTCACCGATGCCGAGACCGAGGCGCTCGACTTCGCCACCAAGCAACGCCATGAAATCGTGGAAGGCCGACTGAGGTATCGAGCGACGGGCATAATCGCGGCGACTAGCGCGCCCGATGAACTCGCTCAGGGGATAGGAGTGGCCGGCAAGTGTCACCGATTCGCGTGCTTCACAATCGCCGCGCACGTTCAACGCTCCGGCCTCGTACTGGACGCGTTCCTCCGCAGAAAGCTCGACGCTTCGGTAGTCCGTCGCCGCGTAGCTCGCGGTGACCGCGGGCTCGCGACCGTTCGTCTCCAGGCACAGGTGCGTGAGTGGTTCCGCCGTGGCGTGCTCGTTTGCAGAGGCCCCCTCGCTACCACTGACAGCCAGACAAGCAAGCTGACGATGCCCGGCATCGAGCGCCAACGCCGAATGAAGGCGCTCAGAGTCGGTCACATGCGCGGCAGACAGGCGCACGCCAGCTTCGGCCTGACCGTCACTGAGAAGCTGAGTCATGTACCCGGCGTCGAGCGTCGCGAGCAGCGGACTCAGGCGGTTATACGTGGATTCGAGCGCCTTGAGCTGCCCCACGAGTACGAGGCACACACCGCCACCGCCGCGAACGCCGGCCTCCGCCGGTGCCGCGCCGCCAATCCGGTAAAGCTTGTGATGGGCCGGATGGTAGTAATAGGTGCCTTGTGCAAGGCCGTCCACGTCACCGGAGCCGACGACGACGTAAACCTGTACGGCATACTTGCCGCCGCCGGAGGGAAACAGGTAGCGCGCGTGGTCTCTCCCGATCGTTACCGAACGCAGCCGGGAGAGGAGATAGCCGAGTGCAGCGACGGAAATGCGCCCGGAACCCGCGAGCGACGATAGACTCGTGCCGAGTCGGACATCGTTGCCTGACTTCGGTAGCGCGATGGTCCGTAACGTGTGACCAACGTGACCGCCCTGCCCAGCCGCCGCTTCAGGCGCGGGTTCCGGCTCTGGAGCCGACCGAGGCGACTTCGTGGCTCCGGTCTCCTGCACGGGAGCCGTCGCCGACATACTGCCGGCGGGTCGGTTCGCCCCGCTACCGGGTTGCGAATCAGGCAACTGTTCCTGAACGTGGCGCACCACCCCCGCGAGGGTTGGCTCTTCCAGGAAGGCCTCGAGGGCAATTGCGACCCCGAGCTCGGTCTCGACGGCCCGCGCAAGCCGCATGAGGGTGAAGGAGGTGGCACCTAGCTCGAAGAGGTCGGATTCGATATCTATCGAGTCCACCTCCAGCACGTCTCGACACAATCGGGCAACCACGTCCTCCACTTGACCATCCGCGGATACCCGGGATGGCGAAACCGGATCCGCAGCGGCGGTTGCCTTCGATGCCGACGCTCGATCGGAATCGGTACGCGGTCGATCTTCCCCCTGGCCTACCGTGCCGGTATCACGCTGAGTCAGGCAGACTTCGATCGCATAGCCATCGGCACCAGCGGTGGGTGATCTCTGCGGCACGTCGGCGGTCGCGGGTGCACTGTCGTCGTCAATGTTCGATTCGGCCGCGGATTCACCGGCCTCCAGGTGGCGCAGTACACCGGTGAGGGTCGGCTCTTCCAGAAAAGCCTCGATGGCGATGGCGGTTCCGAGCTCGTTCTCGATGGCCCGGGCCAGACGCATGAGGGTGAAGGAAGTTGCCCCGAGCTCGAAGAAATCATCACTTTCGCCGAGCGTGGCGACCCCGAGCACCTCACGGCACAGTCGCTCCACGTCAGTCCGGACGCTGTCCATGCTGTCCTCGTGGTCATCCGTGTGATCCGACGGGCGCTCGGCGGCGCCGCGGTCAACCGCCGTCGATTCGTCCGCACCACCGGCGTCCGACCCACCGGCACCGAGCTGGTTGAGGATGCCGCGGATGGTGGGGTCGAGCAGAAATGTCTCGACCGCGATCGTGGTGCCGAATGCCTCCTGCAGTGAGCGGGAGAGGCGCATGAGCGTGAATGACGTCGCCCCGTAATCGAACAGATCGTCGTCCGGACCCAGCTGCTCACCGTCGAGATGGCGCCCGACCAATGCCGTGACGCGCTCGACGAGGCCGTCGGCGTGCGGCTCGCCCGACTCGGCCTTATCCTCCGCGATGCCTCCGTCCTTCAACGCATCCCGATCCACCTTGCCATGGCCGGTGAGCGGGAGCGTTCGCTGCTCCACGAACCGGTTGGGCACCATGTAATCGGGCAGCTTCTGGCGCAGATGCCGTCGCAGCTCCCGGACGGAAACCTCGTCGCCCACAACGTGCGCCACCAGACGAGGGTCCTCGCCCGTCTCGTTCTCGACCACCACGGCTGCCTGGTGGATCGCCGGATGGCTGACCAGTGCCGCCTCGATCTCCCCCAGTTCGATGCGGAATCCCCGCAGCTTGACCTGAAAATCGAGCCGCCCGAGATAGACGATGTTGCCATCCGGCAGCCGTTGCGCCCGATCCCCGGTCTTGTACACACGCCGGCGCTCGCCGTCGGCGTCGACATGGTCGAAGAAGCGCTCGGCCGTCAATTCGGGGCGGTTGAGATAACCGCGCGCCAGTCCCGCCCCGGCAATGTGCAGCTCCCCGGGGTCTCCGTCGGCGACAGACCGGCCTTGCTCGTCGAGCAGCAGAATCTCGATGTTGTCGATGGGGCGACCGATCGGTACGGCCCCATCAGCACGCAGCTCACAATCCCAATAGGTCACGTCGATGGCGGCCTCGGTGGGGCCGTAGAGATTGTGAAGTGCCGTGGCCGGCAACCGCTCCATGCCGCTTCGCATCAGGCCATAGGGTAAAGCCTCACCGCTGAGAAACACGTGACGAAGCCCGAGCGCCCTTCCGGGCTCGAGATCGGTCAGAAACTGACGGAACATGGACGGCACGAAATGACAGACCGTAACGCCGTGCTCATCGATACACCGCGCGAGATAGACACCGTCACGATGGCCATCCGGCCTGGCGAGCACCATGCGGGCTCCAACCGTGAGCGGCCAGAGCAATTCCCAAACGGAGACATCGAAGGTGAACGGCGTCTTCTGCAGCACCGCGTCATCGGGCCCGATGGGATAGGCCCGCTGCATCCACTGAACGCGGTTCGCGAGCGCGGCATGCTCCACCATGCAACCTTTCGGCCTGCCCGTGGAACCGGACGTGTAGATCACGTAGGCGAGATCGCGCCGACCCGCGGAACCGGCGCCGAACGGCTCACGTCCGTATCCTGGGTCGTTCCGCAGCTCCGCGACGCAGACGTGACGAACGTCCGTACCGAGACCGGACGGCACCGTTTCCAGGTCCGAGTGCGTCAACACCGCTTGCGGCGCAGCATCCTCGATAATGAAGGTCAACCGCTCGCGCGGATAACCTGGGTCGATCGGCAGATAGGCACCGCCGGCTTTCAGGACCGCGACGATGGCAACGACCAGCTCGAGGCTGCGCTCCATGGCGAGTGCGACAATGGTGTCCCCGCCTACACCATCGGCGCGCAAGCGTCGCGCAAGTACGTCTGAAAGCGCCTGCAGCTCTCCATAACGCAGCACGGCACCGTCGAGCTCGGCTGCGATGGCATCCGGGTCCGTAGTCGCCCGGGCCTCGATAAGCTGATGCAGGCAACAGTCCTCTGTCATGCCCCGTCTCCCATTCCTTATTTCGAAAATCCTGCCGATCCGTCAGCGCGAAAGACGCACGCCCTCGAGATATCTCGCTGTCAGGAGGACGAGGCGGCCAGCCCGGCCGGCTCGCCGCGCTCGTTGCGGATACGCGTGACCATATCGGTGAGTACGTTGCCGGGACCGACCTGTTCGATACGCCGGACACCGTGGGCAAGCAGATACTCGACGCTCTCCAACCAGCGCACCGGGCTGGCGATTTGTGCCGCTAGCAGTGCCTTGATCTCCCCCTGCGGGTACGGTGCGGCCTGTACGTTCGAAATGACCGGTATGCGCAACCAGTTGAACTCGTAGGGGCGCAGGTAGTCGCTAAAGGCCTCGCTCGCGTCACTCATTTCCCGGGAATGGAACGCGCCGCTGACGCGCAGCGGGATCAACTGGCCACCGGCGTTCGCGATGGGCCGTTCGGCCGCGGCGATTTCGTTCGCGGGTCCCGAGAGAATGGTCTGGTAACGCGTGTTCATATTCGCGAGGTCGAGACGGCTCAGTGCGTTGTCCCGCAGCGCCGTGCGAATCTGCTCCACCGTCAATCCCAAGACAGCCGCCATGCCGCCTCCGTCGGCGCTGGCCATTAACGCACCACGCTTGCATACGAGACGTAATCCGGTCTCGAAATCGAACGCCCCGGATGCCAGCAGCGCGTTGTATTCACCCAGGCTATGACCGGCTACGTAATCGGGCTCCTGGCCGTTGTCCTCCAGCGCGGCGAGATAGAACAGGTGATTGACCACGTACAGGGCGGGCTGTGTATACGCCGTCTGCCTGAGCTTCCCGTCGGGATCTTCGAGGCAAAGGCGTGATACGGAATAGCCGAGCACGGTGTCCGCCTGCGCCACATGCTCGGGGAAGCGCTCCCACAGGCCCTCTCCCATTCCCTTGAACTGGGCGCCCTGGCCCGGAAATACGTATGCCAGCATCGGTCTCTCCCTGTTGCCGGGCCGGTAGTGCACCCCCGGACAGTCCGGCGGCTTCTGCGATTCGGGTTCGTGGGAACGGGCTATCCCGCCGCTTGCAGCGCGACCGGATCGTCCATGCTCAGGAGCACTTCCTTGGCTTCGTGCAGCGCGTCGTGTATCCGGTCACGGAAGAACGCGACATCGTCATCGTTGAGCATGAGATTGCAGTAAAGCCGGAAGTACCGCGGGGCGAACTGGATCCCGTGCCCTTCGCATACCGCCTTTACCAGCCCGTCCCGGGTCTGCAGCTCAGGGGTATAGTCTTCGGGTCGCCGTAGCGGCTCGGCGCATACGTGCGCCGACATTCCAGTCGGAATGCCCTGGACCACGAGCGGCAAGCCGACATCGCGTGCGGCGTCCGTCAGCGTTCGCGCGATCTCGAGTAGGTGGCCGCCCATGCGCTGATAGCAATCCGGATCCTCCTCCAGGAGGTTCATGGTCGCCTCGACCGCCGCGAGACCGAGTGGATAGCCGTTGTACGTGCCGCAGTGGACGACACGCTGACGATCGTAGAGGTCCATGATGTCGCGTCGGCCCACCAGGGCCGAAACCGGCACGGCACCGCCGCTCATGGCCTTGCCGAGAATCGTGAGATCCGGCGTCACCCCGAAGACCGACTGTGCACCACCGAGCGCCATGCGAAACCCGGTGATGACTTCGTCCAGGATGAATACGACACCGTGCCGATCGCACAACCGCCGCGCCGTCTCGAGATATCCGGGCGCGGGCAGCATGCCACCACTGTTGAGCGCCACCGGTTCCATCATGATCGCGGCGAGCTGGTCACCGTGGTCTCGGAACACGCGCTCGAGCGCGTCAACGTCGTTCCACGGGATCAGCAGGGTATCCTGGTCGAGGGCGCCGGGAGCCCGGCCCTCGGTGAAGTAGCCGTCGCCGTCGTACTCCTGCGCCCTGGGATCGGCCTGCGAACGTGGCGTGCCGCCCATGACGCTGTCCGCGCTGCCATGGTAGTGACCGAGAAAGCGCAGGACGCGTTCTCGCCCGGTATAGGCTCGCGACAGCCGGAGCGCGTTCTGGATGACCTCGGTGCCGCTGAGGCCGAAACGCACCCACTCCGCACTGGGAACATAGCGCACGAGGCGCTCGCAGACGCCGGCTTCCAGCCCTGCCTGGTCAACCGAGACGACGCGGTCGATCTGGCTCTTGAGGCGTTCGTTGTAACGCTGATTGCCGTGGCCGACCAGAGAGGCACCGTACTCGCAGACGAGATCCAGGTGCTCGTTGCCGTCCATGTCACGCAGGCGTGCCCCGTGTCCGTCGACGAACGGGGTCAGCGGGCGAATGCCCGACTTATAGAAATGCCGGTGTGCGCCGCATGGCAGATAACGCCGAAGTTCCTTGAAGTAGGCTCTGGAGTTGGCGGTTTTGAGCGTCATGATGCGTCATCCCTGTACGATTCGTTCCCGAGGTCGGTGAGGTTGGCTGTAAACCGCTTACACGGCGGCCACCTGCTGCGGTTGTGCGCGCGAGGGCGTCGAATACAGGCGATTCAGGTGGACCGCTGCAGCCTGCATGATTCGGGTCCCGAGCTCGGGCGCACGGCGGTTACGCCAGCTTTCGAGCTCGGTTCCCCGAACCCACTGGTTGAAAGCGCCCAGAGCGGGGCCACAATGCACCTGAAAATCAGCCTTGTGCGCGGAATCGCCCTCCAGCGCCAAGCGGGTCGTGTGCACGAAATACCAGCGGAATACGAGGGCCATCTTCATCTTGGCGGAACGCTCTGCCTTCTCGAGCACGTCCGGCGCGGTACGGGCGTAGTGCGCCCGGGTTTCCGCCCAGACGTCCTCGAACGAGCGTTTGAAATACTTGGTCTCTATCTGCTCGCGCATCCTTGCATCGATCTCTTCCAGCGAGTCATGGCGGCTGTAGAGCTCGTAGAGCTTGTTGGCGCGTCCCGGGAAGAGCACGCCTTTCCTGAGCACCTGCACGCGGGCACCGATCTCGAACATGTCACCGGCGGGAGCGTAGTCGGTGTCCTGGACATCCATCTGCTGGAGCATGTCCTTGACGGTATCGCTGATGCCCGCCTCCACCGTGCACTGATTGATGGAACCGGTGGTGACAAAATCGGCCCCCAGGACGAAGGCCGCCGCGGCGGCCGTCGGCGTACCGATACCGCCCGCCGCACCAACGTGGATGGGCTGTGCGAACCCGTTCTCGGCCATCATGCGCTCGCGCAGCGCCAGAATGCCGGGCAGCAGCGCGAAGAGTCTGCCGCGGTCCGTGTGCCCTCCTGAATCCGCTTCCACGCAGATGTCATCGGCCACGGGGACGAAACGCGCGAGCTCGGCTTCCGCTTGCGTGATCTTTCCCGCTTCCCGCAGCCGGTGCACGGTGCGCTCGTCCACCGGGCGCATGAACGCCTCGGCCACCTCCGGGCGGGATATCTTCGCGACGACACGGTGAGGTGTGACGATCTGGCCGTCCGCGCCGCGATGCAGTCCCGTGAGGCGGTACCGGGCAAGCGCCGGCGAGACCGTCATGTAAGCGGAAGCTTCCACGACCGGCACCTCGTGCTTGAGATACAGATCGACGGTTTCCTCTTCCAGCTCCGGTTGCACGACATTGTTGAGGAGGTTCATGCCATAGGCGCCGTCCGAACCGAGCTGGCGCTGGATGTGCTCTATCGACTGCTCGACCCGAGACAGCGCAACACCGCCGGTGCCGCAGAAACCCATGAAACCCGCCTGCCCCATGGCAATGACCAGCTCCGCGGTGGCAATGCCCTTGTACATTGCCCCGGACACATAGGCGTAGCGCAGACCATAGCGTTCCCGGAAATCGGGTGCGCCCAGGCTTTCCGGCTCCATGCGCAAGTGAGCGCTCATACGTTCCCCCTCAACCAACTGTCAAAACCCCACCTGCGGCATGGCACCATGGCCCGGTGTCGGCGTCGCCGGGCGCCTCCGCGTGGAGCCGTTGTCATCGAATGGTGTCATTTCCGCCTGAACCCGGCGCGAGCCCGCAGCGGGCAGCAGATACCCCACCGCGTTGGCGAGCGTGCCGGACACGCCCAAGTCCCGATAGGCGTGCGGTCCATTGCGCTCCAGACCCTCCACGGTCATCCGGAAATTCACGCGACAACGAATGACTCGCCACGGATGCATGACCGGCGGCCATTCGACGCCCCGCGCTGTATGGGCGCTGACGACCCGGACGTTGGGACGTCGCCACTCGATACCCTCGAGCAGCCGAACGAATGGTTCGCGCATCGGTTCGATCAACGACGAGTGAAACGGGTATCGCACCGGCAGCTCGTGGCTGACCACGCCCATGCGTCTGAGGCCGGCCGCACAAGCCGCAACCGCCTGCGCAGTGCCGGAGACCACGCAGTTCTCGTACGTATTGATCGCTGCCAGCTCCACGCCTTCGAAATGTTCCGGGTGCCGATGCACGAAGCTGGCGCCGGCAAGCACGGCCAGCATGCGCCCTTCCTCACAGGTGCTTTCGGCGATGTCCGCCATTCGCACCACCAGCGCGACCCCATCCTCGAGGCGCAGACAACCGGCCAGCGCGAGAGCCACGTACTCCCCCAGGCTGTAACCGAGCAGACAATCCGGTGATTCCTCACTCCCATCCAGGAGCGACCGACCGAGCGCATACTGAATCGCGAATAGCGCGGGGTTCGTGCGCCGCAGATCGAGGAGGCGCTGTTCACTGCCTTTGCTCCGGTCTTCCATCAGGCGCTTGACGGAATAACCCGTGTAGTCGCCGACGATTGCGTCGCAATGGTCGAGCCACTTGCGAAAATGCGAATCCGACGCGTAGCGCTTGCGGCCCATCCCCACGTACTGCGAGCCCTGGCCGGAGAACATCCAGATGCGCGGCGTCATGTACTCAACCCAGGGAGAAGCCAGACTCCGACAGCACGGCCCATGGCATTCCTCGCACAGGCCGCGCCCGCGGGCGTGGCAGCGACGTTGCGCCGGTCACATCGCCCCGGATGGACAACCATCGATATGCTCATACCGGCGTCACCATCAGCCGGTCATCGAGATCGGGAATGCGCTCGGAAAGCACGATCCGGCAGAGGTAGAACCCGCCGTCAGTAAAGCTGGGGGTCGTCACATCGGAAGGCGCCTCCACGCGTACGCCGTATACGGGAAAGCTGCTGCGGTTGTAACAGGTCAGGTAGACGAGACCGGCTCCGAGCACCCGCTCGTCCGCGCTTATCCGTATCGATTGCCCGGCCTCGAACGCGCCATACACGAAACGCGTCTCCGGATTACCCACGGGAAGGTACTCGCGTTCGACCCAACGGCCCGGGAACAGCTCCGGCTTTCGCAGCATCGTCCGCATGTACTGGTGCAGGAAGCCAAAGAACGCGGAGCGACGATGAAACAGGATGCCTTCCAGCTCGGGTTGCTCGCGGCTGGCGACCGTACGCGCCGCGATTCGGCGTTCACCCCCGTCGACGACGACCTCCGGCAGGCACAACTGCGCCTGTGGCAGGTAAGCACGCAAGGTCACCGTATATATACCGGGTTCAACCGTTACACAGACCTTCCCCTGCGGATCATCCTCAGACGACACACACCGTACGGTCTCACTGTTCGGGGCGCGGTAAATGACGACGTACCAATGCGCCGCCCCCTGGCGCAACCCGGAAGTCGAGAACTCCAGTCTTTCATCCACCCGCATAGGCCCGCCGCTGGCTATCAGCGCGTGGGGGTTCCAGCGCGGTGCCGCAACTGCCAAATAGCGTACGATAAACGGCTTTTCGCCAAGGACTTCGTTGAGCGTTTGCCAGGAAAACGGCCCGATTTCGACTTGCTTTCTCTGCAACCAGAAACGCAGTCGGTATAGCAACCTGAAGCCGGCACGAACGAGTCGGTTCAACGCGAAACTAAACGGAAAGATCAACAGCTCGAAGCCGCTTTTCACTCGATCCATGAGCGCTACCCAACTCCAAACGACGGGTGTGTATTATGAAACCCCTAGGAGGTCGAAGCCTGTGCTTCTCCGGCGCGTCCCGCGGGTGACTCGATACCGGCCGACCGGAAGAGATGAACCTGGCACGCCGGCACGCGCAGCAGCATGAACCGGCAGCCACGATGCGCCGCAAGATGGAAGGCGTCCTCGCCGTCGGCCCATTCGAAGGACTGCAGCTCGTCGGGATGGATCAACCACCCCGCGGGCACCCGGTCCGTTGCTGCACACTCCGAATCGTCGACGGTTGCGCGGTCACGCCCTCGCAACGTTCCGCGCTCCATACGCAGGCAATGCCACGCAAAGGTTTCCAGAGACACGACCAGGGGCGCCGACGACATCTGGGCGTAGTATTCGATGACATCGGGAAAGACAGGGTCATAACTTACCCCATCGACGACAATGGGGTATGCATTCCGTATCGGGTCTTCCATTACCACCCCCAAGCTTAGGCAGTGACCGCATCGTAACCGGCGGCTGTGACAAGCGCGTTTCGCCACTGCTCCCAGCAATTCCCTTGACTCCCCAGCTCTACGCAACGGAGTACTTGCGGCGTTCCAGCCACACCCCGTTGCGTAGGCAACGAAGCCAACGTTAGGCAATAAATCCGGCGTTTTCAAGCGTGCAACCGTTATTTTCGACGTAATGCTATGTTATTACCCTACTTGCTGAATCTTTTAGAAAGTATTGCACGATGCTTCGGCGCGCGACCGCGGCGCCGCAAGCCTATTGTCTGCCAACGCGGCAGCCCGGTTCGCGGATGCATCACCGCAGCCCTGCCCTGGGTCGCCGACGACTCTACGGGGAGATGCACTCATCCCCGGCCGCCTTGACTGGTGCGTTGGCGCCGATCTGACCATGCATATACCTGGTTGCGGCACCACACAGGGTGTCGTGCTCACCAGTTCTCGAGGTCCTGGACCGGGGCGAGGTGACCGAGTGCCCACTGAGGGATGCGATGATTGCACAGTCGGTGGTAGTGCCAGAACATCGAACCCAAACCGGCGTCGAAGTGCATGGTCCGCAGAATCGTGACAAGGCGTCCGTTGAAGCGCTTCCCGAGGCGACTGGCGCAGCGGCACCGGCCGGTGCCCGATGCCGTGGTCAACGCATAGCCGGTCGAAGGCAGGCACCCGAGG
>CAZHBN010000014.1:0-28476 GCA_964530405.1 uncultured Ectothiorhodospiraceae bacterium | reverse complement strand
GGGCGCAGTCGCTGGAGATCGCGAGCTGCTGGCTGATGAGCCTGTCCATGCTCGCTATCACCCTGTGCCTGACCGCCGCCGGCGCAATGCAGGTGTGGCTGCAGCGCCTGCCCGACAGCGGCCAGGCCCTGTCGTTCATGGCGACCCAGGAGAAGCTGGAAATCTTCTACTGGCTGCGTTTCGGCGCCGGCGTGGTGTTTACGGTGGGCCTGCTGCTCTACGTGGCGAGCTTCTTCGTACCCGAACGCGCCGGAGAAGCGGAAACCGCCGGAAAAGAACGGCCGGTGACCGCGTGAGCGTGACCCGGCCCGCTTAGGGCGAACGGAGCGCAAGCGCAGTGCACCGTCGCCGTACTGCGCTTCGCTCCACCCGCCCTGTGCAATGGAGTGAAAGGTGACGGGTCTCGAGTTCAAAGTGGCCAGCGCACGCTGAACGGTTGACTGGGAAGTGGACCGTCCACGCGCGCCGACAAAACGCCACCGCGTCGACTCGTCACTTTCCGCTTGAAACTCGGACCTCGAAGCTACCCGTGATTCATGGCGGATTGCGCCTCGCTCGATTCGCCTTCCAGGAGGCTTGCATGGAAGAGTTCGTCGGCGTCCGCTGGCATCGGTTGATCACCCGGGCGGCAAGCCGTGCGCACCCAGAAGCGGCGGTATCGCTCGCCGACGAGCAGGCCCGGCTCGCGGTGGTTTTTCGCGCCCTGGGCGGCGATCCGGGGTTGCGCGTGACCGCTGCCCCGCCCCAGGCACTGCGCAACCGCCGCGGCTGGCTCGAACGCATTGCCGGCACCGGCAGACGCCACGAGCTCGCCTGGCGCGATGGTGAGAGCGTGCGGGTGCCCGAGCGCATCGCCTACTTTTCCGAGGCACGGCTGAACCGGGATCTCTACCTGTGGCTGATCGCCCTTGCGAGCCGCGCGCCACAGCACGACAGCGACTGGTTCACCGGCAACCAGCGTCGCGTTGCACAGGTGCTCACCGAGCTTCCCGGCCTCGGCACCGTCTACCGGCGCCTCGTCGACGCCACGATTGCGCAGCGAGGTGACCCCACACGACTCCGCGGTCGGGAAGGCATGCGCGAACGTGCTATTCAGGCGGCGCTTAAAGTGCCCGGCTGCCGCGAGAACCTGCCCGACGCCCCTGGCGAGCCCCGCCCCGTGCCCCTGTGGCTCTACCCCGCACCGGACCGGGGTGAGGCACCAGCGCCGCGCGAGCGCGACGACCGCGCCGCCGAAGGCGGGGGCAGCGGACGCACACGTGCCGGTAGCCGCCGCAACGCCGAGTACGTGGATGACGCCGACGGGCGCAGCGGCCTGATCGTCTTCCGGCTGGAGAGTCTGTTCTCCTGGTCGGAGTATGTCCCGGTGGATCGTACTGTCGACGATGGCGAGGACGAGGACGCCGCGCGCGTCGCCCAGGACCTGGACCGCCTCAGCCTCACCCGTACCGGCGACGCACCCGCCTCGCGCATCAAGCTGGACCTGGATCTCCCCGCCGCCGCGGAGGACGACATCCCGCTCAGCGACGGTCGGTTGCTTCCGGAGTGGGACTGGCGCCGCGGCGTGCTGCGCCCGCGACACTGCCGGGTGATCCCGATGGTCGCCCGCGAGGCCCCCGCGGCATCGCTGCCGACGCACCTCGCCGGCGATGCGCGGGCGCTGCGGCAACGCTTCCAGGCATTGCGGCCACAGCGGCGGTGGGAACGCCGGCAGCCCCAGGGCCGCGAGCTCGACCTCGCCGCCTGCATCGAGCACCACTCGGCGCGCCACCACGGCAGTGCCAGCACGGCGCCCCGAGTCTGGCGCACGCCGGAGCGCGAGCACCGTGATCTCGCCTGCCTGGTGCTCGCCGACGTCTCCCTGTCCACGGAAGCGTGGGTCGACGACCACCAGCAAGTCATCGACGTGGTGCGTGACAGCCTCCACCTGCTCGGCGAAGCGCTGGACGCCGGCGGCGACCGGTTCGCCATGTACGGCTTTTCCTCGCGCCGTCGCCAGCACGTGCGCTTCAACCTCATCAAGAACTTCGCCGAACCCTGGGGCAACGCCATCCATGGCCGCATCCAGGCGCTGAAGCCCGGCTACTACACCCGCATGGGCGCCGCCATCCGCCAGGCGAGCGAGATCCTAGCCGAGCAGCCCGCCAGCCAGCGGCTGCTGCTCCTGGTCACCGACGGCAAGCCCAACGACCTGGACGTCTACGAAGGCCGCTACGGACTCGAGGACTCCCGCGAGGCCCTGCTCGAAGCCCGCCGGCAGGCCATCACGCCATTCTGCGTAACCGTGGAGCAGGACGCCGCCGACTACCTCCCCTATCTCTTCGGGGAACGTCATCACGCCCTGCTTAGACGCGCCGGGGAACTGCCGGCACTGCTTCCCCGGCTCTACCTGCTGCTCACCGGAGAAAGCCCGTGACCGCACAGACGGCCGTCGACTGGCAGCGCGGCACACAGACCGCGCGTTCGCGCACCGGCACCGATCACCTGCCGGGCGACTGGGCGATGTGGGCGTTCATCCTCGCCGAGCTCGCCGTGTTCGCCGCGCTGCTCGTCAGTCTCGCCGTGGCGCGGCGACTCGAACCCGCGGTGTTCGCCGCCGGCCTGGAGCAGATGCACCCCCGCGCGGGGCTCGCCAACACCCTGGCGCTGCTGTGCGGCAGCTACCTGGTCGCGCGTGGGATCGCCACCGCCACCCACCGCGGGTCGCGCGCCTGCGCCGGCTGGTTCATGGGGGGCGTGGCGGCCGGCGGTGTCTATCTGGCCATCAAGCTCACGGAATACGTGGACCTGGTGGGCGCCGGGTACAACCTGCGCACGGACACCTTTTTCTTCTTCTACTTCTTCGTGACGTTCTTTCACTTCATGCACGTGGTGCTCGGCATGATCGTGCTCACGGCCGTCGCCGCCCGCGCCCGCCGGGGCGACTATGACGACGACGGACTGCGCGCCCCGGAGAGTGCCGCGAGCTACTGGCACATGGTGGATCTGGTATGGCTGGTGCTCTTTCCCTTGCTCTACGTGCTGCCGTGAATGGCCCGCGATACCTGCTTCCCTGCTGGCTGGCGCTGACCGGGCTGACCCTCGCCAACGCCGGCCTCGGTCATGGCGGCGAAAGCACCAGTGGCCTCATCGCCGCGGTCGTGGCGCTCACCGCACTCAAGGGGAATGTGGTGATCAACGGCTTCATGGGCCTCGGGCAAGCGCCAGCGGTGCTACGGGTCGCTGTACACGGCTGGCTGCTGGTAACGCTGGCAGTGATCATGGTGCTGCTGCTCGCGTGATCACTGCCGTGATCGTCGCGAGTAGAAAGTGGCAGACAGAAGGTTTCAAGCAGCGCGGGCCGAGCCCAGACTTGGAACTTTCAACGATCATGCCCCCCTACGACCACGCTGAGCATCCCGACGGAACCGTGCTCGATGCCATCCACCGGGAAACTCACGGACTCCGCATCCCGCTGTAGCCCGATGACATACAGCAGCGGTAGATAGTGATCCGGCGTGGGCACGGCCTGGTCCGCGTGATCCAGCGCATGCCAGTTGCACAGCGCCTCGTGGTCGCTGTGTACGAGACGCTCGCGCACCAGCTCGTTGAACCGCTGTGCCCACGGCAGCGCTGGGGCTGCCTCGTCCCAGCTCATGGTGCGAAGGTTGTGCACGATGTTGCCGCTGCCGATGACGAGCACGCCCTCGTCGCGCAACGGCGCCATACGCCGGCCAGTCTCGTAGTGCTGCCAGCCCGGGGCATCGGCATCGATGCTGAGCTGGACCACCGGTACCCGGGCCTGCGGATAGGCATGCACCAGGACGGACCAGCTCCCGTGATCCAGGCCCCAGGACCGATCGCCGCGCACCGTCTCCGGCCCGAGCAACCCGCGCACCCGTTCGGCGAGCCCGGGATCCCCCGGCGCCGGGTAGCTCACCTCGTAAAGGGACTGCGGAAATCCGCGAAAGTCGTGAATCGTTCGGGGCTGCGGGCTGGTGGTGACGAAGCGGCCATGGGTATACCAATGCGCCGAGATACTGAGAATCGCCCGCGGTCGGGGCAGGCGATCGCCCAGAGCGCGCCAGGCACGGCTGTAGCGATTGTCACCGAGGGCGTTCATGGGATTGCCGTGCCCGAAGAACACGGCCGGCATGGGGCTGGAGACGTCACTCATGAGCCTCACCACGCAGTGGGGGCATTCACCGCAAGTGTGGAGCACCCGAGACGTCGATGGTAGGGGGAGGCGTAGCGGGCGATACTCAAGTGAGAACCGCTCACGATCACTGGCAGCCCAGCGGCATGGCTTGCAGGAGCTCACGGGCACCGTCGACGATCGCCCGCGATGTGACAGTGGCCGCGGTAATGGCGTCGAAACGGCCACCTTCACGCACCAGCCGCCACTGCCCATCGGGCGGGCCGCCCAGGCCGTGTCCCACGAGCTGACCGGTCAGTCCGGCCTCCCCGAGGGTACGCCCCAAACCGATCTGCTCATGGTGCTCGGGAATCGCGAGCGCGACGACTTCTCCGTCACCATCCACCGCCATGCGCAGCCGCACGGTCCCGTGCATTCCGTTGACGGCCGTCTCGACCACGTCGAGGGTCTCACTGGCGCACAGGACGCTCGCGCGCAATGCGGGGATGCCGCCGGGCCGCCCCGGGCATCGCCGCACGACCCGCAAGCGTTGACACCGGCCATCCAGCAAGGCGTCCAGTCGCAGATTCATCGCCTTCTGCGACGCCCGCGCGATCTCGCCGCGCAATGCCCACTCCGCCACCGTGGCCGCGAACACGGCCACGGTGGCGACCGCACCCACCACAGCGGCCGCCCACAGGACTCGGGCGGCTACCGTTGCCCGCGACACATCCGCTCAGGCGCCGTCGGCGGCCACCCCTTCCCGGGCGATGCGCATGGCCTCGGTGAGGACGTCGATATCACCGATATGGTTGCTGAGCAGCAGAATGAGCTTGGCGTTGGCCAGGCGGCTCTCTTCCTCCGACAGATTCCGGTGCATGTCCATGAGCGCTTCGTAGAAGTCGTCGCCGCGCTCCAGCCGGGGATCCACGTGCAAATGTTCCGTTGGCATGGCTCTCCTCCTCGTGCGACCGTCGAATCACGCGTCCAGCGCACATGCCCGCTGGATAGCGGCGTTCGCGCGCTCGGGCACGAGATGCCGCCAGCGGGCGGCAACGTGCTGATCCGGCCGCAGCAGGTAGACGGTACCCGGGCGGCCGTCGTAACGCTGCGCCACCAGGCCCTCGGTATCCTCGACGCGCACCGCCTCACCCGTGCCCGTTGCCCCCTTGCCCACCACGACGACGCGCAACGGCGGCTCGAACTCACGTACCGCCTCGATGGCAGTACGAAGCGTTGTCGATGGACCACCGGCATCGTCGGCAAAGGCCAGCAATGTGAATTCGCCGCCCAGGTGACCGAGCAACCAGTCATCACCCGTATCGGTACGCACCGGCGCATCCGGGCACGGCGAGCCCGGCACCACCCGGGCGTCGAATGCATCCTCGTCGGGGGTATTGAGCGGCGAATCCCTGAGCACCGTAGGCACGGACAGGCGGCCGCTGTTGACCAGACGGCGCGCGAAGGGATAGTTCTCGGCGAGCATCAGCGTGGCGTCCCGAAACGCTCGGCTCACCGGGCTCTTCGGCGTGATGAAGTCGGTGCTGCGGGTGGAGTTGAGAATGTTCTCGTCGGCGGCGACGGTGCGCTCATGGTCGTAGCTTGCCAGCAGCGCGTCGCCGGCGCGCCCGCCGAGCACCCGGTCGAGCTTCCACGCCAGGTTGTCCACGTCCTGCACGCCGCTGTTGGCGCCGCGGGCGCCGAAGGGCGAGACCTGGTGGGCGGCATCGCCGGCGAACAGAATGCGCGGGCTCGGGCGCATGCTGGCGACGCGTCGGCACTGGAACGTGTAGACACTCACCCACTCCAGCTCGAAGTCGACGCCCTCACCGAGCATGGCACGAATGCGCGGGATCACCCGCTCGGGCTTGCGCTCCTCGTCCGGATCGGCCTCCCAGCCGAGCTGGAAATCGATACGGAAGACGTTGTCCGCCTGCCGGTGCAGTAGTACCGACTGGCCCGGATGAAACGGCGGATCGAACCAGAACCAGCGCTCGGTGGGAAAATCCGCCTGCATCACCACGTCGGCGATCAGGAAACGGTCGCGGAAAACCTGTCCCTCCGCCTTCAGCCCGAGCATGTGGCGGACGGGGCTACGCGCCCCATCCGCGGCGATGAGGTAATCGGCCACCAGGCGATAATCCCCTTCGGGGGTCGCCACCGTGAGGTGGACGCCATCGTCGTCCTCGGCGACCGCCGTGACCTCGTTGCACCAGCGAATGTCGGCATCCGGCAGCGCCTGCAGCCGCTCGATGAGAAACTCTTCGACGTAATACTGCTGCAAGTTGATGAATGCGGGGCGGCGGTGACCTTCCTCGGGCAGGAGATTGAAACTGTAGACTTCCCGGTTGCCGAAGAACACCCGCCCCAGGTTCCAGGTGATGCCCTTGTCCACCATGCGCCGGGCGCCACCGAGGCGGTCGAACACCTCCAGGGTGCGCTTGGCGAAGCAGATCGCCCGCGACCCCTCGCTCACCCCATCGCCCGCCTCCAGCACGACCACCGGCCGGCCGCGCTGGGCAAGATCGATGGCGGCGGCAAGGCCGATGGGCCCCGCCCCGACCACCACCACCGGATGCCGGACCGGCGCCGTGGCGTCCTGATCCGGGGAGCGACGGTACTCGAATACGGGGCACTCGTGTGAAGTGGGCATGGTGATCCTCCCCGGTCAGCCCGCCAGGGCTTCCCACATCTCGCGATCGCGCTCGGCGGTCCAGATGCGTGGGTCGGGATAGTCACCGGCCTCATCGTAGGCGCGGGTCACGTCGAACGGCATGCAGTGCTCGAAGATGACCCAGTGACCGTACTTGGGCTGCAGCTCGGCCATCACCTCATCGTAGGTGGCCTTCAGGTCTTTGCCGGCGTCGCGGCAGCGCTTCACGCCCTGGTACAGGTCAGTGACGAACGCCTGCGTGCCGGCGATGGCCCGCCCACACTCGTCCGCACCCTTCAGCGCTTCACCGCGGCCCGGCACCAGAGCCTTGGGAGCGAGGTCGCGCAGGTTCGCGAGCGTATCCGGCCAGTTGCGATGGTAGGCGTCGCCGGTGTAGGGCGTCGCGCCGTACTCCACCAGATCGCCGCTGAACAGCACCTTGTCGTCGGGCAGCCAGACCACGGTGTCGCCCTTGGTGTGACCGCGACCGAGCTGCATGATCTCCACGCGCCGCTCGCCCATCCACAGCGTCATGTGGCCCTCGAAGACCATGGTGGGCCAGGTGAGCCCCGGAATGGTGTCCGCTCCCTGGAACAGACGCGGGAAACGGCCCAGCTCGGAGGCCCAGTCCTGCTCGCCGCGCTCGACGATCAGATCGTAGGTATCGCGGCTGGCGAGTATCTGCTCGGCGCCATAGGCGGACGCGCCCAGCGTGCGCACCGCATGGTAGTGCGTGAGCATCACGTACTTGATGGGCTTGTCAGTGACCTGGCGAACGCGCTTGATCACCTCCTCTGCCATCAACGGCGTCGCCTGGGCATCGATCACCATGACGCCGTCGTCGCCCACGATGATGCCGGTGTTGGGATCACCCTCGGCGGTATAGGCGTAGGCGCCGGGCGCGAGCTCCTCGAAGGTGATTTCCTTCGGCGTCATATCGCCTGCGGAAGCGAACTCTTTGGCCATGGCAGCACTCTCCAGCGTTGTGGGGGAAACAGGGCTTCGCCGTCACCGGCGAAGCGCGGGGATATCAGTGCGCCTGGGGCCAGGCCCCAGGCGGGCAGTCGTTCACTCGTTGGTCAGCACCCAGTCCCCATCACGGATCTCGAGCATGCGGAAGGCGGTGAGATCGAGACCGAGATGATCATCCGGCCCCATGTTGAACTCACCGCCCGTGCCCATGAGTCCGGACGTATTCTCGATGGCGTCGCGCACCGCCGCCTTGTCGGTGGTACCCGCCTGTTCGATGGCATTCACCGCTATCATCAGGCCGTCGTAGGCGTGACCGCCGAATGTGGAGACGGACTCATTGAACGTCGCCTCGTACTCGCTCTTGTAGGCGGTGACCACGGACTTCTGCGGATCGTCGTCGGGCAGCTTCTCGGCCACGAGCAGCGCCGCCGCGGGCAGGCGGACGCCATTTGCGGCCTCGCCGGCGAGCTCGATGAACTTCTTCGAGGCCACGCCGTGGGACTGGTAGAACGGCAGATCCAGCCCGAGCTGGTCATAGTTGCGGGTGACGATCGCCGGCCCCTGACCGAAGCCGAAGTTCAGAATCGCCTCGACCCCGTCGGTGTTGGCGATATTGGTCAGCTGCGCGGTCATGTCCGTGTCGTTGGGGCCGTAGGTCTCGTCGGCGATGATCTCGACGTCATAGTCGCCCACCACGTTCATGGTCTGTTCCCGCCCGGATTTGCCGAACCCTCCGGTACCGGAGATCAGACCAATCTTCGTGATGCCGCTGCTCTGCATGTCCTCGAGGATCTTGCGGGCAGCCATGCGGTCGGTGTGCGGGGTCTTGAACACCCACTTCTTGACCGGGTCGATGATGGACACGCCACCGGCGAGGGAGATGAACGGAATCTGGTAACGCTCCACCAGGGGAACCACCGCCATCGTCGTACCGGTGGTCGTCCCCCCGACGATCAGGTCCACCTGATCCGAGGTGACCAGGCGCTTGGCGAAGGTCCGCGCCTTACCGGCATTGCCGGCGGTGTCGTAGTGCACCAGCTCCAGCTGGCGGCCGTTGATACCGCCCTCTTCATTGATTTTCCCGATCCAGTGCTCGAGGGTCTTGAGCTCAGGATCCCCCAGGAACGAGGCGGGACCGGTAACCGCCAGGAAACTGCCGATGCGAATCGGGTCATCCTGAGCCGTGGCGGGCGACAGGCCACCGATCACCATGCCGGCCACACCGGCAACTAGGCCTGCCCTTTTCAATACTTCTCGCAACATGTCGAACTCCTCCTGCTGCCGCGCGAGGCGGTGAATCCGATGGTGTCGTCGGGGTGACGACCCATCGCGCTGCTCGTCGCGGGCGGCCGGTGATCGGCACCGCCACCTGCGTCGAAACTATTTTTGATCGAAATCAATGTCAAGTACCGACCCGTCGCACCGAGGCCGGTCGTTCTCCGTCACATGCCCAGGTAGGCCCGGCGCACGCCTTCGTCGGCGAGCAGCTCCGCGCCGCTGCCCGTCAGGGTGATACCACCGGTCTCGAGGACGTACCCGCGGTCTGCGATCGCGAGCGCGCCGGAGGCATTCTGCTCCACGAGCAAGACGGTGATGCCCTCCTCGCGCAGGCGTTCGACCGTGCGGAAGACTTCTGCGACCAACAGGGGGGCGAGCCCCATACTCGGTTCGTCGAGCAGGATCAGTCGCGGCCGGGTCATCATCGCGCGGCCGATGGCGAGCATCTGCTGCTGGCCGCCGGAGAGCGTGCCGGCCGCCTGGTGACGCTTTTCCGCGAGCACGGGGAAAAGCTCGTAGACGTGCTCCAGATCCTGTCGCACTTCCTCCCTGCGGCCCCGCGTGTAGGCGCCGAGGATGAGGTTGTCGGCCACGCTCATCGGACCGAATACCTGCCGGCCCTCCGGTACCTGGGCAATGCCCTCGGCAACGCGGCGCTCGGCGGGCATCGTCGTGACGTCCTGTCCGGCGTACCGCACGGTCCCACGGGTGGCCGGCTGCAGCCCCGATATCGTGCGCAGCAGGGTTGTCTTGCCGGCACCGTTGGCTCCGACGAGTGCGACGATGCGTCCCCGCGGAACCACCAGGTCCACCGCCCGCAATGCCTGAATACGGCCGTAGTGAGTATCGAGCCCGGTCACCTCCAGCAGGTTCTCCGCCACCCGTTCCGGCGCCTCCTCGACTTCGGCATGCGTCATCCCGAGGCCGATGGGGGTGGGCGCGTAGTTCACGATCTGGCGGTAGAGCGCCTGGAAAGCCTCGGTCTGCTGCTCACCGAACAACGGATCGTCATTGTCGGCGAACGCACGATTGACCTCCCGCCAGTCCTCGTCGGTGAACACACGGCGGGCGACAGGAATCACGTCCGACTCCTCGCGCCGCAGATGGGCACGTTCGAACTCGACGAAACGCCGGACCGCCTGCTCGAAACGCTCGCGGCCTTGCGGATAGGCCGCCACGTGCGCCTCCAGTGACGCCCGGGCTTCCGCCACCAGCGCCGGCCCCTGCTCGTGCTGGGCCTCGAGCTCGTCGAGCACTTCGGCGAGTGCCGGCTCGCGCTGACGCAACAGGCGGAAGAGGTAATCGTCCTCTTTGGGATGATGAACGCGGTCGGCGTAGAGCTCTATGTAGTCGAATATCGTCGCGAACAAGACGCGGTCGGGCCGTTCACCGGCTTCGCGATACTCGCGCACGAGAGCATCCGCGGTATCCAGCACCCGCCAGATACCGTTGTGCTCGCGTTGGATGACAGCGATTGCGTCGGTCATGTCTGTCCTTCCCTCCTGGGCAAGCGGGTCCTAGGCAGCGCCCAGGTAGGCCGAGATCACCTCGGGGTCGTGCCGGATCTCGGCAGCCGTGCCTTCGGCGAGCTTTTTGCCGTAGTTCAGTACCAGTATGTGCTCGGAGATGTTCATGACGAGCTTCATGTCGTGCTCGACGAGCACCACCGTCACACCGCTGTCGGCCACCTTCTGGATCAGCTCGTCGATCTCGGCGGTCTCGTTGGCGTTGAGGCCAGCGGCGGGCTCGTCCAGCAGCAGCATTCTTGGCTGCGCGGCGAGCGCACGGGCGATCTCGAGACGCTTCAATGCGCCGTAGGGCATGCTGTCGGCGTTGCTGCGCACATACTGCGCGAGTCCCACGAACTCCATCAGCTCCGCCGCTTGCTCGCGGCAGCGGCGATCGCCGCGAATCACTGACGGCAACCGCAGCAATGCCGGGAGAAAACGGCGGTCGAGACGCAGGTGATTACCCACCATCACGTTCTCGATGGCGGACATGTTCATGCATACCTGCAGGTTCTGGAATGTACGGCTCATGCCCAGGCGCGCCAGCTCATGTGGCGCCATGCCGCTGGTGTCCTGATCGGCGAAGGTGATGCGCCCCCCGGTGGGCGTGTACAGCCCGGTGATCAGGTTGAACAGCGTCGTCTTGCCGGCACCATTGGGCCCGATCACTGAATGGATGCTGCCCTCGCGGATCTCGAAGGACAGACTGGCGATGGCCTGCACGCCACCGAACGACTTGGTGAGGCCGTCCACGGTCATTAGCGCGGTCATCTCTCACCCCTCCCTGCGCAGCCGGGCCGCGACGGTGGGCACCAGCCCCCGCGGCATGAAGATCATCACGCTCATGAGAATCGCGCCGAAGATCACGATCTCCAGGTCATCGAAACCGGTGAGCAATTGCGGCAGCAGTGTCAGCAGCACCGCACCTATGAGCGCCCCGTAGGTCGACGCCATGCCGCCGAGCACGACCATGGTCACGAACTCGATGGAGTGGAAGAAGCCGGCGAGATCCGGGGTGATGAAGCCCGAATAGTGGGCCGTGGCGGTTCCCATGAGGGCGGCGAACACCGCCGAGACGACGAAGATCAGCACTTTGTAATTGCTGGTGTTCACGCCCGCCACCTGTGCGGCGACCTCGGAGCCGTGCACGGCCCGCAGGGCGCGCCCCACCGGCGAGTCGATGAGGTTCAGCGCAAGCCATACCGCCAGCATCAACAACGCGGCCATGACCCAGTACCACTTCGTCTCGCCGAAAAGCTCCCAGCCGAAGAGGCTGATCGCCGGCACGATCATGCCGTCGGGCCCACCGGTGAGCCAGCCCTCGGTGGAAATGACGATGGAGATGAGGATGCCCAGGCCGAGGGTGGCCATCGCCAGGTAATGTCCGGACAGGCGCAGTATGGGGCGTGCCACGATAAAGGCCAGCAGGCCCACGACCGCCAGAGCAGCCACGATGGACAGTAGCGGATGCCAGCCGTACACGCCGCTCAGCACACCGGTCACGTAGGCGCCGAGACCGTAGAAGCCGGCGTGCCCGAGGCTTATCTGGCCAGCGTAGCCAACCAGCAGATTCAGCCCCACTGCGACCACGGCATTAATGAGAATGTGGATGGCGACGTCATAGTGATACGGATTGGTAAATGCCAGCGGCAGCGCCAGCAGCACCAGCGCGAGCAATGGCAGACCGGCGTAAGGGCTTTGCAGACGATTCCACATGATTCAGACGCGCTCCGTTCCACGCTTGCCAAACAGGCCACTGGGCATGAAGAACAACACCAGCAGGATGATCACGAAGGGCACGGCATCCTTGTAGTCGGAGGAGATGTAGCCCGCGGCCATCGCCTCCATCAGCCCCAGCAGCAAACCGCCGGCAACCGCACCCACGGCACTGCCGAGCCCTCCGAGGACCGCTGCCACGAACCCCTTGAGCCCCAGCATGATGCCGACGTCATACGAGGTCAGGGTGATCGGGGCGGAGACGACACCGGCAATGGCACCCAACGCTGCCGACAGGGCAAACGCGAGCATCAGCACCAGGCGCGGATTGATTCCCACCATGCGCGCGGCATCCTTGTTGTGGGAGACCGCAAGCATCGCCTTACCGGTGAGCGTGCGGTTGAAGAAGAATGCGAGCGCGACCACGAGCACGGCGCCGATACCCAGCACCCAGAGACTCTGCGGCAGCAATGTCGCGCCCATGACGCGAATCGGCTCGTCTCCGCTGAACGCGGGTACGGCATGGTAGGCCTTGCCCCAGAAATACTGGGCGAGCCCGCGCAGCACCAGGGAGGCGCCGATGGTGATGATGATCAGCGGCACGATCTCGGCACTGCCTGCCCGCTCGATGGCGAACTTCTCGAGCAGCACACCCGCCACCACCGCCAGCGCAACCGCCGCGAGAATCGCCAGCGGCATGGGCACACCGGCGGCCATGATCATGACCGTGCCCATGCCGCCAATCATGAGGAACTCGCCCTGGGCGAAATTGATCACGTGGCTGGCGTTATAGATAATCGCGAACCCGAGGCCGACCAGGGCGTACGTCGCCCCGGTGGTCAGCCCCGAGAACAGGTACTGCAGAAACTCGCCGAACATGGCTCTCCCCTCAGCGTGCGCCACTCACCGCGCACAATGCAGATGGAACTGGACAATAGGACTCAGCAGCGCCATGACGCGCCGCGATACAACGAACAGCTAATCCGGGACACTGGGTGGATTGGCGCGATGACCGCTGCCTGCATGAATCTCCTCCCCGGCCGGGGTTGCCAACCCCGTGCGATTGACTGGGCGCAGCACGTCGGGCTGCGTTGTGGCGCGCGAGCGGTGGCCCGCTTACAGCAAGGGTAGTCCGGCCATTATTTTTGATCCAAATCTTTGCGGCCGGCACCGGTTGCGTGCAACGCGATACAGATACCGTAAAATACGGTCTTTGAAAAGTATCAAAATATGATCGTCCCGTGAAAGCAACTCGCGACACGGCCTGACGACGTGATACAAAGGGCACCCCATGGCACGCTCCAAAGTCATCGACGAGCTCATCGAGGAGTTCCGCAGTCGCCGGCCGATGCGCGCCGGCTCGCTGATCATCACGGTCTACGGCGACGCCATCGCGCCGCGAGGCGGCACCGTGTGGCTCGGCAGCCTGATTCGGGTGCTCGAGCCGCTCGGCCTCAATCAGCGGCTGGTGCGAACCTCGGTATACCGGCTTTCCAAGGAAGGCTGGCTAACGTCCGAACAGATCGGCCGCCGCAGCTACTACAGTCTCACCCGCAGTGGCTGGCGCAGCTTCGAGCGCGCCTACCAGCGCGTCTATGCCGAACCGCACCTGCCGTGGAACGGTGAGTGGACGCTAGTGATCACCTCCGAAGTGAACAACGACCGGCGCGAGGCGCTGCGCAAGGAGCTGGCCACGCTCGGCTTCGGTGCCTTCGCACCCGGGGTCATGGCGCATCCCTTACCGCCGAATGATGCGCTCACCGCCGCACTCCAGGATCTGGACGTGCAGGGCGAGGTCATCGTGATGCACGCCCGCAACGACGGCCTGCCCACGTCGCGACCACTCAACCGCCTGGTCCGCGACTGCTGGAACCTGGACCAGCTCGCCGTGGAATACGAAGAGTTCCTCGACCGTTTTAGGCCCGTGTGGCGTGCCGTCCGTTCGGCCAAGCGCCTCGATCCACAGCAGTGCTTCCTGGTGCGCACGCTGCTCATACACGAAGTGCGGCGGCTGCTGCTGCGCGACCCGCAGCTTCCCGACGACGTGCTGCCCGGCGACTGGCACGGTGCCGCCGCTCGACTGCTGTGCCGAAACCTCTACCGTGCCACCTACGCCCAGGCGGAAAGATACCTCAGCGACCACCTGCAGACCGCGGAAGGGCCGTTGCCCGAGCCGGCTCCCTACTTCTATCGCCGTTTCGGTGGGCTGTGAGCGGTGCGGCGGAACCGCGCTGCGCCAGTCGGAAGCGGCAAATGGCAAGTTGGCGGTAGCGCGGTGGCAATCGCCGTGCCGTTGCCAAGCACAAGTAAGAACTAAGATTTCGATATGGGGACTGCGCCGTGGGCCGGTGACAGTCCAGCGGCAGCAAACCCGTGGTCGGCATGGACGAATCGTGGCCGCAGGCCGTTCGTCAGAGCGCCGGGTCACGGGTTCAGGTAACCGATCCGCACCTGGCAACGGCACCAGGTGCGAACGCACTCCTTTCAACTTGGGACCTTTCACTGGCGAGCGGCCTCGCCGCAACGCCCCTCTTTCAACCTGAATCTTGTCACCTGAAACCCGCGACCACGGAGCATCGACCATGGAACTCAACGGCAAGCTCATCTGGATCACTGGCGCTAGCAGCGGCATCGGCGAAGCGACGGCCAAGCGCCTCGCCGACGCCGGAGCCACCGTCGCCTTGTCCGCGCGACGTGCCGAGCAACTCAAGGAAATCGAGCACGCGATCGGCGAGCGCGGCGGCAAGGCACACACCCTGCCCATGGATGTCACCGACAAGGAAAGTGTCACCCGGGTCGGCGACGAGCTGGAGGATCTCGGCGGTGTCTCCGCGCTCGTTAACAACGCAGGCGTCATGCCCCTGTCGCCGCTGCTCAGCGGCCGCGTGGACGAATGGGAGCGCATGATCGACGTCAACCTGCGCGGGGCGTTGTACGCGATTCACGCCGTTCTCCCCGGCATGGCAAAACGTGAGTCGGGACACGTAATCAACATCAGCTCGGTGGCGGCACGTGTCACATTTCCGAGCGCCGCTGTCTATTCCGCTACCAAGGCCGGTCTCAGCGCCGTCTCGGAAGGCCTGCGCCGCGAGGGGTTGCGCTATAACATCCGCGTGACCGACATACAGCCAGGTGCGGTGGACACGGAGCTGCCCGAAGGCATCTCCCACGAACGCGTGCGCGAGGCGGTCCGCGAAAACCTGTATGCCGAAGGTTCGCCCATCCTGCGGGCCGAGGACATCGCCGAAGCGGTTTACTACTCGCTCATCCAGCCCGATCACGTGGACATCAACCAGATTCTGCTGCGTCCCACGATCCAGGCGGACTGAAGTGCTCACCCGCCGCGCCTGCGGCCACGGCAGCCGCGACCGGAGCGGCACGCAAAGGCGCACCTTCAAATGACACAAATCATTGACGACGACCGTTCATTATGTATCATCACTTAATAACCGGATCGTAATACCGGGCGGACGTCCGTCCGCCCCGCCGCCTCCGGGGGAGGAGCGACATGTACAGCCAGTTCGTGGATACCGGCAGCCAGAAGGTCCAGTCCGCCAAGGACCTGGAAGGTCTGGAGCGCGAATTCCAGCAACGGGTCGATGAGGAGATCACCATCGAGCCGCGCGACTGGATGCCGGAGAAGTATCGCCAGACCCTGATTCGCCAGATTTCCCAGCATGCCCATTCGGAGATCGTCGGCATGCTGCCCGAGGGCAACTGGATCACCCGCGCGCCGAACCTGCGCCGCAAGCTGATCCTGCTCGCCAAGGTCCAGGACGAAGCGGGTCACGGCCTGTACCTCTACAGCGCCGCCGAAACCCTCGGCGCCGCGCGTCAGGATCTCATCGACGCACTTCACGCGGGCAAGGCGAAGTACTCCAGCATCTTCAACTATCCCACCCCCACGTGGGCGGACATCGGTGCCATCGGCTGGCTGGTGGACGGTGCGGCGATCGTCAATCAGATTCCTCTGTGCCGCTGCTCCTATGGCCCGTACGCCCGCGCCATGGTGCGCGTGTGCAAGGAAGAGAGCTTCCACCAGCGCCAGGGCTACGAAATCATGCTCGAGCTCTGCCGCGGCACCGACGAGCAGAAGCGCATGGCGCAGGAAGCATTCAACCGCTGGTGGTGGCCATGCCTGATGATGTTCGGCCCGGCGGACGGCGATTCCGTGCACTCGCAGCAGTCCATGGCGTGGAAGATCAAGCGCCACACCAATGACGAGCTGCGCCAGCGTTTCATCGACCAGACCGTGCCCCAGGCCGAGTACCTGGGCCTGACCATCCCGGATCCGGACCTCGTCTGGAACGAAGAAACCGGTCACTACGACTACGGCGAGATCGACTGGGACGAGTTCTGGAACGTGTTGAAGGGCAACGGCCCGTGCAACCGCGAGCGTATCGAGACGCGCCGCCGCGCGTACGACGACGGCGCCTGGGTACGCGAGGCGGCACAGGCCCATGCCGAAAAGCGCGCCGCGCGCGCTCGCCACGCGGCCTGACAGCGAGGAGGACGAGACATGAAAGACTGGCCGCTCTGGGAAGTGTTCATCCGCAGCAAGCACGGGCTCGCGCACAAGCATGTCGGCAGCATCCACGCCGCCGACGAGACCATGGCCATCGAGAATGCGCGAGAGGTCTACACGCGGCGTAACGAGGGTGCGAGCATCTGGGTGGTGCGCTCGGCGGATATCGTCTCCTCCGCGCCAGGGGACAAGGAGATCCTCTTCGACCCCAGCGACGACAAGGTCTATCGGCATCCGACCTTCTACGAGGTGCCCGACGAGGTCGAGAACCTCTGAGCGCGAGGCATGGACATGAGCGACGACCGTAACCGCTACCTGTACGTGCTGCGCCTCGCCGACAATGCGCTGGTCCTGGGCCAGCGGTTGTCGGAGTGGATCGGGCACGCGCCGGCACTCGAGGAGGAGATGGCAACCGCCAACGTTTCCCTCGATCTCATTGGCCAGGCGAAGTCATGGCTGGAATATGCCGCCGAACTCGATGGCGAGGAGCGCGACGCCGACACCCTCGCATTTCACCGCGACGTGCTGGACTTCCACAATACGCTGCTGGTGGAGCAGCCGAACGGGGACTACGCGCTTACCATTGCGCGTCAGTTCCTCTTCGACGCCTTCCACATGCCACTTCTGGAGCAACTCACCCGATCCGCCGACCCGCGGATCGCCGAAATCGCCGCGAAATCCGCCAAAGAGGTGGGCTACCACGTGCGGCGCAGCAGCGAGTGGATGATCCGGTTCGGCGACGGCACCGAGGAAAGCCACGAGCGGGTGCAGGCCGCGGTCGACCGCCTGTGGCCCTACACTGGCGAGCTCTTCAGTGATGACGCGCTGGACGAGGCCATGCAGCAGGCCGGCATAGGCGCCGACCTCGCCGCGGTGCGGGAACATTGGTCGGCGACGGTGGACGAGGTCTTCGCCGAAGCGACACTTACCCGCCCCGAGGACAGCTGGATGCAATCCGGTGGCAAGCAGGGCGAGCACAGCGAGCACTTGGGCTACCTGCTCGCCGAGATGCAGTTTCTCCCGCGGGCTTACCCCGATGCGCGCTGGTAGCACCGTCCAGCCGGCACCGCGGAAGATCCGCGAGTGGCTGGCCCAGGTTACCGACCCCGAGATCCCCGTGCTCACCATCGAGGATCTCGGCATCCTGCGCGACGTGCGCTGGGACGGCGACGAGCTGGTGGTCACCATCACGCCCACCTACTCGGGATGCCCGGCCATGCGCACTATCGAGCAGGGGGTAGAAGACGTGCTGCGCGCTCACGGCGTCGAGCAAGTGCGCGTCGAGGAGCAGCTCTCGCCGGCGTGGACCACCGACTGGCTCACTGACGCCGGCCGCGAAAAGCTGCGGGCCTACGGCATCGCTCCGCCGGCCGGACGGGCGACCAGCAAGCGGGCGCTGTTCGCGCCGCTGCCGGCTGTCGCCTGTCCACGGTGCGGCTCCACCAACACGACGCGCGTGAGCGAGTTCGGTTCCACGGCCTGCAAGGCGCAGTACCGCTGCGACGACTGCCTGGAACCCTTCGACTACTTCAAGTGCATCTGATCGCGCCGCGGGCACTGAGGAGAGAAGACGACCCATGTCCCGATTCCATGAACTGACCATCGCCGACGTCCGCCAGGAGACCCGCGACACGGTCTCCATCCGCTTCGAGGTGCCGGAAGAGCTGCGCGACACCTATCGCTACGAACCCGGCCAGCACGTGGCGCTGCGCACGTGGATCGACGGCGAGGAAGTCATGCGCACCTACTCCATCTGCACCGGCGTGCAGGACGAGGAGCTGCGCGTGGCGGTCAAGCAGCAGCCCCACGGGCGCTTCTCCAGCTTCGCCAACGGCGCGCTCAACGCCGGGGACCGCCTCGAGGTCATGCCCCCGGCGGGCCATTTCAACGTGCCTTTCGAGACCGGCAACGCCAAACACTACCTGGCCTTCGCCGCTGGCAGCGGCATCACGCCGATCATGTCACTGGCACGCACGGCGCTCGCCACCGAGCCGGAGAGCCGCTTCACGCTGGTCTACGGCAACCGCGCGACACCGAGCGTGATCTTCCGCGAGGCGCTCGAAGACCTCAAGAACACCTATATGGGCCGATTCAATCTCATCCATGTGATGAGTCGCGAGCGCACCGATATCGAGCTATTCCACGGCCGTATCGACGCCGACAAGTGCCACGCGCTCTTCCAGCACTGGATCGACCTGGAGGATGTGGACGAGGCGTTCATCTGCGGCCCCGAGCCCATGATTCACGGCGTCTCCGCCGCGCTCGAGGAGCACGGCATGCCCAAGGCACGAATCCATTTCGAGCTGTTCACCCAGCCGGGCGAAGCCAAGCGGCGCCACGAGGCCCGGGTACAGGACCTTCAGGCCGATCATTCGACCAGCGAAATCGCGGTTCGCGTCGACGGCCAGGAGACGCTCTTCGAGCTGCCTCGCAACACCGACAGCGTGCTCGATGGCGGTCTCGCCGCCGGCGCCGACTTGCCGTTCTCCTGCAAGGGCGGGGTCTGCTCCACCTGCCGTGCCCGCGTCATCGAGGGCGAAGTCGAAATGGACGTCAACTACGCCCTGGAAGACTATGAGGTGGAGGCCGGCTACGTGCTGACCTGCCAGAGTTATCCGGTCACCGACCGCGTGGTGCTGGATTACGACGACTAGCTTCGCGACATTTCGTCGCACGCACAACGCCGCGTACTGCCGTATTCTGTCCCCCAATGAGGCTGCAGTATTCCGCCCCGGTCTCCGGGGCGGGCTATCCGGACGTGCGATCGACCGATCAACACAGGCAATCCCCCACCGACGCGGCCACCGACGCCGGCCATCCTGCGACCGCCCGGCTGATTGCACGGCTGCGCTGGGGGCTTGCGGCAATTCTGGTGCTCGGCGCCCTGGCTGCCGACAGCCCTCTGGCTGCCATGGTGTGCCTGGCAGCAGCGGGCATGGTGCTTGCTGTCAACCTGTGCCAGGCCCTAGGTCTAGTTCGCCCCGCTGGCCAGGGAGCGATTACCGTCCTGCTCGCCGTCGATACGACCGCTCTAGCGACCGGCCTCATGGTCACCGGCGGCGCGACCAATCCCCTGGTGGGGCTGCTGGTGCTGCCGCTCGCCATAGCCGGTACCAGCCTCGGCACCCGTGCGGTCGTGACGTTGCTTGCGTTAACCGTTGCCCAGTATGGCGTGCTGACCCTCTGGCACCTGCCGCTGCCCATACCAGGCGCCTCCACCACGACGATCTTCCACTGGCACGTGCTGGGCATGTGGGGGGCATTCGCCGCCACCGCCGTGCTATTGAGCGCAAGCCTGCTGTATCTCGCCCGCCAACTTCGCCAGCGTGAACGTGAGATCCAGCGTATACGCCACCAGTTGCTACGCCGGGAAGCAGTCGTCGCCGTAGCCACGGAAGCCGCCGTTACCAGTCACGAGATCAGCACGCCACTGTCCACCGCGCTCATGCTCGCCGAAGAGGCGAGCGAAGAGCCGGCGCTCACGAGCGAGGCCCGTGAACGCCTCGGCGAGCTCACGACGGCACTGACCACCTGTCGCGATGCCCTGATGCGCCTGCGCCGAATCGCCGTGGAAGCACGCCACGACGGTACCGAAACGGTCGCCCTGCCGGCGCTCATGAGCCGCGTCGCCGAACGCTTTCGCGCGCTTAACCCGCACACGCGTCTGGAGGTGGATCTGGACGAGCCGGCACGAACGCTGCACCTGGCCATCGAGCCTCATGCGGTGATCGCCGCGCTGCTCAACCTCCTGGACAACGCGGCGGAGGCAAGCGACGGCGACGCCCCGGTACGTCTCGCCGTCCGGCGCAGTGACAGCGCCACGCCCACCGTGCGGTTACTGGTGACGGATAGAGGGCCGGGAATGCCGCCGGACTTCCAGATCAACCCTTACCCCACATCCTCGAAGGACGACGGCCTCGGCGTCGGCGTACTGCTCTCCCACAGTACCCTGGAGCGATTCGGCGGCCGGCTCACCTGCCACCGGGAACCCCATGGCGGCAACACCGTGGCGGTGACGCTACCCGCCCGGGAGGCCGCGGCATGAGCGAGGCACGACCACAGGGAACGCTTTCCGTGCTCATCGTCGACGACGACGAAACCTTCCGACGCACCCTGGCTCGCCGGCTGCAACGCCGCGGCCACGACGTCACCCACGTGGGCACACCGCGGGCGGCGATCAATGCCGTCACCACCCCGCCGGCGGTGATCGTGCTTGACCTTCGGCTCGCCGAGGCCTCGGGGCTCGATCTCTTGCCTGAGCTGCGCGCCGCGGCGCCGCAGACCCGCATCCTGGTGCTATCGGGTTTCGCCAGCGTGGCAGCCACCGTCGCCGCCATGCGCGCCGGCGCCGACGACGTGCTCGCCAAGCCCGTGGACCTGGAGACCCTGATCGCCGCGGCCAGGGGACAGTCCGCGAGCGCCGACCCGGACTGGACACCGCTGAGCCCGGAACGCGCCGAATGGGAGCACATCCAGCGAGTGCTCCACGAGTACGATGGCAACATTTCCGCCACCGCCCGCGCGCTCGGCATGCACCGGCGCACCCTGCAACGCAAGCTCGCCAAACACTCGCCCCGGTAGGTCCAACGGCGACACTCTGCGCTGCGACAAACGGTCACACCCCTGAGAAGACGCCATGGGCTTACCATGCCCGGCGTTACGATAACGCGAATACCCTGGGAGGCCCCATGCGCCGACTGCTGCATTCCATGCTCGCCGCCACTACCCTCGCCGCCGCAACCGCGGCTGCAGCACATGCCTTCGAAGCCGGTACGCTCACCGTCAATCATCCCTGGGCTCGGGCGACGCCGCCGGGTGCGCCGTCGGCGGCGGTCTATTTCACCATCACGAGCGGCGCGGACGCCGACCGCCTCGTGGGTGTTAGCGTGGATGAGACCGTCGCGGCCCACGCGTCACTGCACCGCACCGTCCACGAGAACGACAACGCCCGTATGGAGCCGGTGGACGCAGCGCCCGTCTCAGCGGACCAACCGCTGGTCTTCGAACCGGGCGGTTACCACGTCATGCTCACCGGCCTCAAGAAGACGCTCGCGGAAGGTGACCGTTTCCCCCTGACCCTCGAGTTCGCCGAACACGGCAGCGTGGACGTGGAGGTCGCCGTCGAGCCGCTCATCGGCCGCAGCGACGACAATGACGGCGGCCATGGCCACCACCGCGACTGATCCCGGACCCGCCCGCCGATGTCCCGCGGGCGGTACTAACCTTTGCGAGCGTATTGCCAGGTTTCAGCGCCGCTGCCGTTGCGATACCGGTCTCGCCGCTGCGAACCCATCCCCCGTCGTCCACAATGCGGTTAGACGATGAGAGGAGGTGACCCCATGGCCCTGCCCGCTTACTGCCGCATCGGTAACGGTCCCCAACCGGTGATTCTGCTCCACGGCTGGTTTTCCGATCACGGCGGCTACAGTCCGCTCTACCCCTGGCTCGACGGTGAGCGCTTCAGCTTCGCCCTGGTGGACGCACCCGGGTACGGTGGCTCCCGAAACCTCGATCTGCCGCACTCCGTCGAAGGCATGGGCCGGGCGGCCCTCGCGGTGGCCGATCACCTGGGGTGGCACGAATTCAACGTTGTGGGCCATTCCATGGGCGGCAAGGCGGCGCAGTGGCTGTGCACCTACGCCGAGGATCGCATCCGGCGCGCGGTGGGTATCACACCGGTTCCCGCGAGCGGCGTAGCGTTCGACACCGACGGGCGCGCGCTTTTCGAGTCCGCCGCCAACGACGCCGACGCACGCCGAACGATTCTCGATGTGACCACTGGCTCACGCCTGGGCGAGCTATGGCTGGAACGCATGTGCCGCGGGTCGTTCTCGGCATGCGAGGAGTCCACGTTCGCCGCCTACTTCGCCGACTGGGCGGACGAGGATTTCGCCGGTGCCCTCCACGGCTGCGACACGCCCTTCCTCGCCCTGATCGGCGCCTACGACGGTGCCATCACCGAGGAAATCATGGCGCAGACGCTGGGGGATTGGTTGAATGCGTGCACCATCGAGACCATCGACGGCGCCGGCCACTACCCCATGGCGGAAACCCCGGTGTGGCTCGCCGCACGCCTGCACGCGTTCCTGGCCGGGTAGGGAACGGCGCGGCGAAGCCGCTCGTCAGTGAAAAGGTCAAAGTCTCAAGTTGAAAGTGACAACCGTCGCCCGCGGCAGCATACCCACTTGGACCTTGCGAGTGTCGCCTCGTGCACTCCGGCGCATGCTCACCACCGATGCCCGAGCCGGCGGGAAAGATCGGCGGCGGCGGCACTGACGGCCCGTGCATTGGCACCGTCGGCTGACTCGTCGAAGGATGCCGCGTAGCCCAACGCCGTAACCGCGCCCGCGATCTCGTCCTGATGGTCGAATACCGGTGCGGCGACGGCAGCGACCCCCGGCAGCAGATCACCGGAGACCGTTGCCACGCCGGCTTCGCGGGTGACCTCGATGAGCCGCGCCACCGACTCAGCGTCCAGCCTCGCACTGGGGGTGGCGAGCTCCGCATCCAGCAGCGGCTGGACCACGGTACGCGCGCCCCACGCAAGGAATGCCCGGCCCGTAGCCGAATTGATCAACGGCATGACCGAGCCCAGACGCACGTTCACCGTCACCGCCTCGGAGCTCTCCAGCCAGCGCACCACCGTCGGCCCCCGATTACCCCACACGGCGAACAGCACCGTTTCGTCTAGCTCGTCGCGCAACCGCTGCAGCGCGGCATCAGCCAGCCGTACCAGATCAAGCCGCCGCAGGGCGGCCATCCCGAGCTCGAGCGCCAGCGGTCCGAGATCGTAACGGCCACTGTCCGGCTCCTGCTCCACCAGGCCCGCGCGGGTAAGGCTCACCAGGTAGCGATGAGCTTTCGCCGGCGCAAGCCCGGCGCGCCGGGCCAGCTCCCCAAGCCCCATGCCGCCGTCGGCCGCGGCCATCACCGCCACCAGACCCAGTCCGGTCTCCACGGAACGCACGCCCTGCTGGGACCGTTCATCTGCGCTCATCAACCACGCCTCCACGAGTGCTTGACGGATACGATACCTGGAATTACGTTTTTCATAACGAATTACATTATACAGAAACAAGGAGGAGCTATGACTGCTGCTTACGCCTATCAGACCCAGACCGCCGACGACACACCCACCATGCGCTATTCGATCTTTTCCGTGCAGGATCACTACCCGGAAACCACCTATCCAGGCCATGAGCGTACCGTGCCCCAGCTCTACCAGGAGGTCATCGACCAGGCCCGGCTCGCCGACCGCCTCGGCTATGACACGTTCTTCGTCGCCGAGCACCACTTCCATGAGTACGGCGCAGTCCCCAACCCGGCGGTGATGCTCGCGCACCTGGCGGCACAGACCCAGCGCATCCGACTCGGATCGGCCATCTCCATCCTCACCTTTCACGACCCTCGCGTGGTGGCCGAGAGCTACGCGATGCTGGACAGCCTCTCCGGCGGGCGTCTGGTGATGGGCGTTGGTTCGGGCTATCTCAAGCACGAGTTCGAGGGCTTCGGCATCGACGGCTCGGAAAAGCGCGAACGTTTCGACGAGAATCTGGACCTGGTCAGGAGGCTCCTCTCCGGCGAGCGTGTCACTCACCAGGGGACGTATCAGCAGCTCGACGGGGTGCAGCTCAACGTACCGCCGGTGCAGCAGCCGCACCCGCCGATCAAGGTGGCCGTGCTGCGCGCCGAAGCGGCCTACCACGTCGGTCGCGCCGGTCACGATCTGGTGTCCGTGCCCTACGCGTCTGTGGACAGTTGGGACGATATCGCGCCGTTGGTGGCGAGCTTTCGCGAGGGCCGCGGGGCGGCCGGCCGACCGATGGGTCCGGACGACGCCATCCTGGCGCTACACACCCACGTCGCCGAAAGCGACGAGGCCGTGCGCCGCAACGCGGAGAAGCCCTTCGACCTTTACGTGGACTCGCGGCTGTACGCGAAGAAGCAGACCTTCGACGACATCCTGGAGAGCGGCCTGTCCCTGTTCGGTACGCCGGAGACGGTGGCGGACAAGCTCGTCGCGCTCCATGAGATGGGCGTGCGCCACGTGATGATGCTGCAGAACTTCGGGCACATGCCCCCGGAAACGGTAAAACGCTCGATGACACTCGTCGCCGAAGAGGTGATGCCGAGGGTCGAGCGGCGTCTCCGGCGCGAGACCACCGCGTAAGGGAGGGCAACATGGTGACGGCAACTGCGACCGGCAATCCCGCCGCCCCGACACGGCAGACCATCGATCCACGCGCACTGCGTGACGCCCTCGGCTGCTACGCGACGGGGGTCGCCGTGGTCACGGCCCTCGCCGATGGTGATGCACCGGTGGGGCTCACCGTCAACTCGTTCACGTCCGTGTCCCTGGATCCGCCACTGGTACTCTGGAGCCTGTCGCGGCGGTCACCGAGCCGAACGGCGTTCGAGCAGGCTTCGCATTTCGCGGTGAACGTGCTCACCGCCGAGCAGCAGGCGCTGTCTAACCGCTTCGCCACCCCCCGGCCAGACAAGTTCGCTGGCGTGGAGTGGCAGCGCGGGCACGGCGGCGCCCCCCTGCTCGCCGATTGTCTGGCCTGGTTCCAGTGCCGGCGCCACCTGTGCCACGACGGTGGCGATCACATCATCCTGCTCGGCCGGGTGGAAGCATTCGACCATGAACCGGAGCGGGATCCGCTGGTCTTTCTCACCGGCCGCTATCACCAGGCCCTGCCGGCCGGCGCCACCGGCTAGTGTCCCCGAACAAGCGTTCGTTGCGTTGCCGATTGCCCCGGTGTCGCCTGGGCCAAATGCGACCACCAAGCGTCAACGACAACGAGAACACCCGAGAGGAGAGCAAAATGCGAGGACGTTTCACGACCCACTTGTGGACAGGACTCATTCTGATCGGTCTGAGCCTGGGCACAGCGGGAGCGCAGGAGCCAATACGCGTCGGCGGCTTCATGCCCGTCACGGGTCCCGCTTCCTTCCTCGGAGATCCCGAAGAGAAGACCTTGGAGCAGTACGTCGAGCACCTCAACGACAACGGCGGTCTGCTCGGCCGTGAGCTGGAACTCATCACCTACGATACGGCCGGCAATGCCGCCAAGGCCCGGACTTTCGTCAAACGGCTGATCACCTCGGACAACGTGGATGTCATCATCGGCGGGCTTACCGGCAGCACCATGGCCGTGATTCCGGTGATGGAGCGCGCCCGCATGCCGTTCATCAGCCTCTCCGGCTCCGTGGCGCCCATCGAGCCCACCCGCGAGTGGACGTTCAAGACACCACAAACCGACCGCATGGCCGCCGCGCGGGTATTCGACGACATGCGCAAGCGTGGCATCGAACGGATCGGCCTGCTCTCGGGCAGCGGCGGTTTCGGTTCCTCCGGGCGCAAACAGGCACTCGCCATCGCCGAGGACCACGGCATCGAGATCGTCGCCGACGAGACTTACGCCCCCAAGGACACGGACATGTCCGCCCAGCTCACGCACATCGCCAACACCGACGGCGTGGAGGCAATTTTCGTATTCGGCTTCGGCCAGGGCCCGGCCATCGCGACGCGCAACTACCACCAGCTCGGCTTGGAGCTGCCGCTCTACCAGTCCCACGGGGTAGCCTCCAACAAGTACATCGAGCTCGCCGGGGCAGACGCCACCGAGGGGGTACGGCTGCCGGCACCACCCCTGCTGGTCGCCGAGCAGATGCCCGCCGACGATCCGCAAAAGGCGGTGCTGATAGGCTACAAGCAGGCCTACGAAGACCGCTACGACGAGCCGGTCTCCACGTTCGGGGGGTACGCTTACGACGGCCTGATGCTCTACGCAGAAGCGGTGAAGGCGGCGGGCACCACCGATCGTGCGGCGGTGCGCGATGCCCTGGAGGCCATCGACGGCTACGTGGGGGTCACGGGCATCTTCCACCTGAGCCCTGGGGATCACATGGGCCTCGACCGCGAGACTGCTTTCCGCATGGCCGAAATCCGCGACGGAAGCTGGCACCTGCTAAACTAGGAGCGATCCAACAAGACTCGCCCCGGACATCCTCGGAGTCCGGGGCGATGTCCCAACCAAGTGGTACTCCTGTCCTTTCCGCTCACCTCGGCGATTTCAGCAGACCCGATTCACCGAGCCTTTCCATCAGTGCGGCGCGTGCGGGGACCGGGCGTTCGATGGCATTCTCGCGCAGGCGTCCGACTTCCTCGGCGGTGTAGGGCTCGAAGTCCTCGGGCATGGTCTCCGCAGCGAACGTCTCCAGGCTCCAGTTCAGCACGCCGGCGAGCGCAGCGTCACTCAAAGGGGACTGCGCAGCGCCGGGCACCCGGGCGAGATACGCCCGGCCCTCGGGCAGCTTGACCATGTGACCGATGATCCCACGCATGTCGGGCACTTCCGGCGCCATTCCCGACCCGTCCGGCAGATGGCAGCCACCGCACTCGAGCGCATAGTCCGCCCGAGGGCCGGCCCAGGCGACGCTGACCATGAGACTGATCGCAGCCACGATTGAATAGTGCCTCCATGGTCTCATCGCGTAAGCCCCTCCTTCGCCAGACGATCGGTGACCGTCTGACGCATTCGGTGCATCGCATTTGCGGTCAGGCTGTCGTCGGCGAGCGCGGCAACGCGCTTGCGGGTCATCCCGCTGGCACTGTCGGCGCTGTCGCCATTGAAGCGCGTGAGCACGTAGCGCAGCACTGCCGCGATCTCGCCCGCTTCGAGCTCGCCCCCGAAGGCCGGCATATTGCTGGCGTACCTCTGGCCGCCCACCTCGATGCGCCCGACGAGACCGTTGGTGACCACGTTCACCAGGTAGGCGTCGCCGCCTTCCACCGCCAGAAAATGGCCGAGGGTCTCGCGCAACGGCGGAATGAACCCGGGTGCCCCGCTACCGTCGGCCTGGTGACAGGCGGCACAGCGTTGCGTGAACAGCGCTCCGCCATCGGCCGCCGCGGCGGGCACAGACGCCCCCACCGCGGCCACCAGGCCAAGCGCCGCGAACGGCCTACTCATCCGCCACCCCGACGACCACCGCCGTAGAGCAGTGATAGGCCATGCTCTTGGCGGCCAGACACCAATTGGTGTCATTGTCGCGGCGAATGTCGTAGGTGGGCGTCTCGCCCTCGTTGCGCGTGCACACGCAGCGGTTGCAGCTCCCCTGCCCGCAGCAGTCGTTGTAGGAGATGATGTAGTTGCGCCCGTCCCCCGGGTTACGGCAGGTGCCCACCCAGGTGATGGGACTCGGCTCCGAGCCCGGTGGGCAGGTGCTCGCCGAGCCGCCGCAGCAAGCGCACAGGAAGCCATCGACGCCGCAGTAACGCCAGTAGTCGCAGCTCGTGGGATCCCCCGGATCACCGGCGTTGCCGTCGCCGTTTCCGTTGGTGGCCGCGGCGATACGGTCCACCGGCAGCAGCGGCAACGCCGCCCCACCCACGAGCACCGTGCCCATGCGGCGCAGGAAGCTGCGCCGAGACCCCCGGTTCACCGTCGTGCGGGCGTACTTCTCGAAAAGCTCGTCCATCCACTTCATTGCGCTCCCCTCCTCAAACCTTGTGCAGGCGCACGCCGCCCTTGTTCTCATCGCCGGCCGACGCGTCGACCGTCTCGCGCTGACGCTCGAGCCAGGCCTGAATTGACGGCACCCTGAGCTCCATGGCGTGGAACAGGCTCTCCAGGTGCTCGCGGGAGTTCACCAGACCCTTGGCGCCGATCGTGCCCTCGCCGTCGATGATCACCGCGTAGGG
>CAZHBN010000013.1:14171-28870 GCA_964530405.1 uncultured Ectothiorhodospiraceae bacterium | reverse complement strand
GGTTCTCGAATTGCCGGGCCAACGCACAGATCGTCAGGCCAGTAGACGCCAAGGGCTCAACCACGCCGTTCGCTGGTAGACTCCCGCCATGATCGACGACACACCCTCGACGCTGGCACAACGCGCCGGCATTCTCGTTCTGCTCTGGTTCACCGGCCTTTACCTGCGAGTGCCCATTCTCGTCGCACCGCCGTTGGCTCCCGGGATCGCGGGGGACCTGAGCCTCAGCCAGACAGGTATCGGCGCGCTGACCACGCTGCCCGTGCTCATGCTTGCCGCCGGCGCCATTCCCGGCGCCTATGCCATCGCGCGCCTGGGTGCAAGGCGGACACTCGTCATCGCTGTCCTTCTGGTCGCGGCGGGCTCCGCGGCGCGCGGGTTGGCGCCACCGGCGGCGATCCTTTTTGCCGCGACCATCGTCCTGGGCCTGGGCATCGCCGCCATGCAGCCGGCGCTGCCGGCCATACTGCCCCTGTGGTGTCCGGGCTTCGTTGGCCTCGGGTCGGCGGTGTACATGAACGGCATGCTCATGGGCGAGTTCATCGGTGCCGGCCTGACGCTGCCCGTCATCATGCCGCTGGCCGGGGAAAGCTGGCGGCTCACACTGCTCGCATGGTCCCTGCCGGCCGTCCTGATCGCCATCGCGCTGACGCGACCGGCCTCCGTACGGGCCTCCGCGTCACGTGGAACCCGCTGGAACCCCGACTGGCGCGACGGCCAGGTGTGGCGGCTGGGGCTGCTGCTTGGCAGCGCCTCCACCGTGTTCTTCGGGACCAACGCCTACATGGGTAGCATTCTCGAACGGCGCGATGCGCTGGATCGCCTGCCCGAAACGCTGTTCCTGTTCAACCTCAGCCAGGTAATCGCCTCCCTCGCCATGCTGGGCCTGACCCGTCACATGCTCGCGCGGCGTGGACCAATCATCGCCAGCGGGCTGCTGTGCGTCGCCGGTCTCGCCACGTTCGTGTGGCTCGACGGTTGGGCTGCACTGGTCGGTGCGTTCGCCGTGGGCTTCGCCTCCGCCGTTCAGCTCATCCTGCTCGTGTCGTTGCCGCCACAAATCACCGATGCCGCCACCGCGGGACGCCTGTCCGCCGGTATGTTCACCCTGGGTTATGCCGCTGCCTTCGCCGTGCCCCTGATCGGCGGGCTAACGGCGGACTTCACCGGCGACGCGCTCACTGCTCTGTTGCCCGTTGGCGCATACGCCCTGCTCGCCACCGGCCTCGCCCCGGGTCTGCGACTACGCGTACGCCCGGCCACGGCAACCGCCTGAATACAACTATGGAATGGCTCGCCGTTATCCTTGGTACCGCTGTCGCGGCACTCTTCGCCGGGTTCGTGTTACACGGCCGCACCATCTTCGTGGTTGCTTTCCGCGCCGACGGGCCAACCACCGAGCGTGGCAGGCCGCCACCCGGCTTCCTTGACGGTTGCCGCGATATCGCCCGCCTGCACAAGGTCACTCGCGGGCGCGTGCGGTGCGTGCGCACGGGCCGCGGCCAGGCGCTGCGATTCTCCCGGGATCTCCCCGAACGTGCCCGGCAACCCATCCGCAACATCTGGGAGCCACCGCCGCCCGGCGGCGGTCCCGGCGGCGCCCGTGCCCGTGGCTAGACATGGTGCCTGGACGGTCACCGCATGCGACGAGCTACGAAGACGTACGACGGTTGGCGTGCACGCGCAGCGTATTCGCCGCTACGCGGGCGGCGTGCCGGCCCAGCCGGCTCACCGGTATGGGCGCCGCATCCTTGATGTCTTCGTGGTCGGCGTTCTCTCGGTAGACGGCAAGCCCGGCGCTAATCGATCAACGCCTGATAGGTGAGCACGCGCAATTGCGGGCGCAGGGGGTACGTCGACGACGGCAGGAGCTGGGTGAGGAAGATGACGATGAGCTCTTCCGCCGGGTCGACCCAGAACGCCGTACTTGCGGCACCGCCCCAGGCGTATTCACCGGGTGTGCCCATCACGCGGGCGCGCACCGGATCCAGCGTCACCGAAACACCGAGTCCGAAACCGATGCCCTCGTAGCGGGTCTCGGCGAAACGTGCCTGCCCCATTGCCGCCAGATCGCCCGGAAGATGGTTGCAGGTCATGTACTCGACCGTCTTGCGTCCGAGCAGACGCACCCCGTCAAGCTCACCGCGATTGAGCATCATCCGGCAAAAGCGCAGGTAATCGGACGCGGTGGAAACCAGCCCGCCACCGCCCGAGGCGAGTTCCACCGGCGCCCGATACGGGCTGTCAGCGGGTGCATCGAGCAGCTCGATGCCACCTGCAGGTGACGGCCCAGGGCGTTCCGTTGCCATCCCCGCCCCTCCCGGAGGACCGTACAGGGCCGCGAAGCGATGGAGTTTCTCGTCCGAGACTTCGAAGTCCGTATCCACCATGCCGAGCGGCTCGATCACCTCCTCGCGAAGGAAGTCGGCGAATGGCCGGTCGGCGACCACCTCGACCAGACGGCCGAGCACGTCGGTAGCGACGCTGTAATTCCAGCGCGCTCCCGGCTGACAGATCAACGGCATGTCCGCGACACGCCCGACCATGTCCGCGAGACTGCCCCTGCCATGAACGAAATCGATGCCCGCTTCGCGGTAGAGCGCATCGACCGGATGCTCCTCCATGAACCAGTAAGTGAGACCCGCGGTATGGGTGAGCAGATGATGAATCGTAATCGGCGTGTCTGCTGGCTCCAGTCGCGGCGTGTGAGGCTCACCGCCCACCATGACCTGCGGCGCCGCGAACTCCGGCAGGTACCGGGCGACCGGGTCATCGAGCTGCAAGGCGCCGCGTTCGTGGAGCATGAGCACCGCGACGCTGGTCAAAGGCTTGGTCATGGAGAAGATGCGGAAAATCGTGTCCCTCGTCACCGGCATGCCGGCTTCCACATCCCGGTAGCCTTCACATTCGAAAAAGGCTATTCCTCCGCGGCGAGCCACCAGAACGCTCGCGCCTGGCAACCGACGCGCATCGACGTGCGCTCGCATCCAACGGTTGATCCGCGCGAGCCGCTCGCCACTCAACCCCACCGTCTCCGGGATCACCCGCTCGTTCATGGCCGACTCCCATGCCGCTCCCACGCCAAACGTCCATTGTCATCATGCGTGGCAACGCGAGCGGGCGTCCACCATCAGCGCATGGCAACGGGCGGGTGCACCATGCGTGTGAGCTCCGCGGCGTCGGGCCGTCGCAGTCGCGCGTCCGGCCTGACTTCCTCGCGCCATGCGCGAAACGATCGAGTACGCCGCCAGACCTCGTCGCTGGTGATACCGATATCCCGGAGCAAGCGATCATCGAGCTCTGCGAACGCCTCTCGTTCCTGCCGGAACAGGCGTCGATCCCGTAGCCACTGAATGAGTTCCCGCATGACCTTCTCCCTCGGCGTGTGAAATGCCGGCGCCCTGTCCGGGCGGGACGTGGCGCCCGAAAGTCATGCTGGTTCAGAGCGTGGTTTTCGACTAGCTTATATTTCTGAGGCACCTCATAAGAGTTTCTAAACGCGAGAACCATCACCATGACGCACCTGGATCTTGCCGCCCTACGCGCCTTCGTTGCCGTCGTCGATACCGGCAGCATCACCGCCGCCGCCGAACGGATCTCTCGCACACAGGCGGCCGTGAGCATGCAGATCAGCAAGCTCGAACGCTCACTGGGCAAGGCGCTGCTCAAGCGCCTGCCACGCGGTGTCGAGGCGACCCCGACCGGCGAGCATCTACTGACCTACGCGCGGCGCATGGTTCGGCTGGAGCAGGAGGCGGTGAACAGTATGGTGCGGCCGCCGCTGCGGGGGACGGTACGCATCGGGACCCCGGATGATTACGCGCATTGCTTTCTGCCGCGTATCCTCGCGCGCTTCGCCGAATCCGAGCCGGCGGTGGCGGTGGAACTGCACTGCCAGCCCAGCGACATCCTCCGCCGCCAGATCCGAGACGGCGAGCTGGATCTCGTACTCGCCTCCTGCGAGGACAGCGGCCTGGACGGGCGCGTCGTCCACAGCGAGCCCATCGTGTTCGCGACGGTGCCGGGCGCGGGCCTGGAGCTGCAGGAAGCTCTGCCACTGGCGATGTGGCTGCCGGGTTGCCCCATCCGCGCCATGACCCTGCGCGCCCTGGACGAGGCCAACATCACCTACCGCCTCGCCTACAGCAGCCCAAGCAACGCCGGCCTGCAAGCAGCCGTGCTCTCCGGTCTCGCCGTGGGCGCCATGGCGCGGAGCACGCTCACCCCGGACATGGTGGTGCTGGACGAGAGCCAGGGCATGCCCCAGGTCGGCTCCATACACATAGCCCTTTATCGCAGCCACCATCGCCCCAGCGCTGTCATCGACGAGCTCCATGAGCATATCCTGCACAGTTTCCGCAACCAGCACGAGGAGCCCGCGAGTACCCCCTGGGCGCTTGCGAGCAACTGACCGCAATGGTCCCACGGACTGCGGGAACACAGACGAGACGAGCGGAGTATCTCCATGTTCAAACGGCTACTGGATAGCCTCCGTGGCAGCGGAGGCGATGACGACAACGCCAAAGTGGCGGCCCGCGAGACATACAAGGGCTTCGAGGTTCGCGCCATGCCACGCAAGGAGGGCAACACCTGGCGGGTGGCCGGTGAGATTGCCCGGGGCGAGGGTGAGCAGGCAGAGACCCGGTCGTTCGTGCGCGCGGACACCTACCCGGCGCACGACGACGCGGTAGCGGTGAGCCTGCGCAAGGGACAGCAGATCATCGACGAGCAGGGCGACCAGCTGTTCGGCTGAGCGACCTCCCGAATCGGGCGATTCGTGGTATTCCTGTGCGGCATCGCGCCGCTTTAGCGAGGCGATGGCACCAGGGCGCGCACACCGCCACGGCAAGGGGCACCACGGCATGCCCGCGACAACGCCCGGCCCCCCGGGCGTTGTCGCGCCGCCGCCCCGCAGGCTACACCAAGAGGCCCGAGGACTACCCGATCTCCTGCCCCAAGCCGGCTGCCGCGACGCACTGCATGGCATAGCGGGCTATGGCCGTGTCCTGGATCCCCACACCGGTGAGATCGCACACCGTGATCTGCTGATCATCGCTGCGACCAGGTGAGTCGCCGTTCACCAGCGCGCCGAGCTCGAGCGCCGGATGATCCTGGGCGAGCGTCCCGGCAGCCACGGCGTGGCGCAGCTCGCCACGCTGCAGGCACTGATCCCGGAGATCACAGGCCACCACATCCGCCGCCGCGAACACACTGGGGGCGAGTTCGTTCTTGTGAGCGGCGTCCGACCCCATGGCGCTTACGTGAGTACCGGGCCGTAGCCATGCACCTTCGAGCAGGGGGGTGGTGGCCGGCGTCGTTGTGACGATGACGTCCGAGGCTCGTGCCAGTGCCTCCACCGAGTCGACGGCCTCTACCGGCGCCCCGAGGCCATCGCTCATTTCCTGGACGTAACGCCCGGCCCGTTCGGCATCGCGGCCGTAAACGACGACCCGGTCGAAGGGTCTCACCAGGCGCAACGCGGCAACCTGCCACCGGGCCTGGCTGCCAGCGCCGATCACGCCGACAGTGCCGACACGTTGCGGCGCGAGATACTTGGCTGCCAGGGCGCCGGCGAGCGCCGTGCGCACCGTGGTGAGATAACCGTTATCCAGCAGCAGGGCCCGCGGCCGGCCGGTGTCAGCGTCGAGCAGTGTCATCATGCCGCTGCCGCTGGGCAGCCCACGCCCGGGATTATCGAAGAAGCGGGTGGATATCTTGATGGCGAACGATTCCCAGCCGCGCACGTACGCTGCCTTGACGTCCGCCGCGCCGTTCTTCTCGGGGATCTCGAGACCCATGATCGGTGGGATCGTCGCTTCCCCCCGCCCCAGCCGGGCAAAGCCGTCCTCGACGATGGCGAGCGCCTCGGCATCTGCCGTGACGCAATGGCGCAACTCCGATTCGGTGACAACGGTGACCATATCCGTATCCTGTCGCGATATGCAGTGAGGACACTGTAGATTAGCCGTTGGGCGGGTCCGCTCGCGGTACGGCAACGCCTGCCACGATGGGCGGCGGCGTCAGAGCATGCCAAGCAGCCGCTTGATTTCGGGCTCGCTGTCGTCGACGATCCCGGCGGCCGCCCCGGGTTCGACCCGGCAGGCATGCCAGATCGCCGCATCCCGCCCCGGCACACCGCGCCCCGCCGCGAGCATGACACCCAGGTACACGACCGAGGCCGCATCGGGTGCGTTTTCGTCGGCCGGCGCGGGCCAGAACCTTACCATCGCCTCCAGTGCCTCCGGCAACCGCCAGTGTCGCAACACCGCACCGCCCACCTCACACGTCCCGGTGTCGAAGACGCGCTGCTCCAGGCTGACGACACCGTCGCCGTCCGGCGGCGCTGCGAGCAGCACTTCACGCGCCTGCTCGGCCATCACCGAGCACACCACCAGGCTGCCCACGTCATGGAGCAGCCCCGCGAGAAAGGCGCGCCGTGGCGGTACAGGGGATCCGCAGCGAGCGATAGCAGCCGCAAGCACAGCGGTGCGGACCGCCCGCTCGCGTAGCATCAACGGGGAAGCCAGATCCGGCGGAATGCGCCTGAACCGGTCGATGACACTGGTCGCCAGCACCAACTGCCGCAGCTCGGCCAGGCCGATGATGGACGCAGCCTCCTCCACGGTCTCGACCTGGCGCGGCAAGCCGAAGAAAGGGCTGTTGGCAAGCTTCAGCGTACGCGCGGCCACCCCCGGATCGCTCGCGATGACGCCGGCAACCGCCTGCATGCTCCAATCGGGGCGCGCCAGCACCTCCGAAAGCCGCTGGAAGACGATCGGCGGCGACGGCAGGTCGCCGACGGCAATGGCACAATCTCGGGGTGTCACCCGGCTCACGGGTCCTCCCCGGGAGGGCCGAAGCCGCCGGCCAGGGGCACTGCCTGCATGCGTGCGGTGGTATCCACGCGGATCGTATCCTTGCCGGCCCGCTTGGCGTCATACAGGAGCCTGTCGGCACGTTCGAGCAATCGCTCGGGACGTTCGCCCGGCTCGAACTGTACGACGCCCCCCGAGAACGTGGGCAATGGCAGGTGACTGCCATGCCAGTCGATTTGCTGCTGACGGGTGCACTCACGCAACTTTGCCAGCGCCGTGCGAGCGCCGTCCATCGCCGTACAGGGGAGGAGAATCGCGAACTCCTCGCCGCCATAGCGCGCCACCGTATCCTGGGCCCGGAACAGAGCCGAGGCCTCGCTCGCATAGCGACGCAGCATCTCGTCCCCCGCGGCGTGTCCGTGCCTGTCATTGACCGCCTTGAAATCGTCGAGGTCGATAAGGACGACGCAGAACACGGCACCGTCGCGCTCGGCCCGGCCGACCTCAGCGGCAAGCGCGCGGTCGAAGGCGCGCCTGTTGGGCAGCTCGGTGCCCTCATCGGTCAGACTCAGCTCACGGGCCCGCCGGAGCTCCACCTCCAGACGGCGGTTGCGATCGGCGAGCCCTTCGACGCCGTCCGCTCCCCCGTGCGGGCGGCGATCACCGATCACGGCTCGCAACTCGCCCAGCAGGGACTCGTCCACCGCCTGGAGCTCGGGCAGCTCGGAGGCGAGCTGCAACCGCGTCAACAGCTCCTCAAGCAGGGCCTGCGGCGTGCTCACACCGCATGATGCCCGCCGTGTTTCAGCGGCACGGGCCGTTGCCTCGGCCCTTTGGGCGAGAAGCCGCAACTCCATGGTAGTGGGATTCGCTTCCACCAGGGGCTCGATGAGCGAGCGTAGATTGCGGTCGGCGATGAGTGGCAACAGGGAGCGAACAAGCGCGCGGCAGGCGGACGACCGGGCCCGGTGCGCCTCGGCGATTTCGCGCAGACGGGCCTGAAGACGAAGATACTCGCCTTCGTCGCTGGTACGGTGCCACGCGTCTGCGCGCGAGAGCACATCCGCCACCCACTCCGGTTCGCGGTCGCTGTCTGTCACCACCCCGCCCCCGTGCATCGATTCTTTTTGGCTGACAAGGCAATATGTCACATCTCGGGAAATTAATCTAAACGCAACTCCCATGTTGCACCAAGCATCAACACCATGACCAATGCGACGCAGCCTGCCACGCCCACCCCGTTCGCGACGACCATCGCCATCACCAGCGGCAAGGGGGGTGTCGGCAAAACGAGTCTGGCGACGAACCTCGCAATCGCGCTGAGTCGCGCCGGCAGCCGGACATGCCTCATGGACGCCGACATGGGGCTCGCCAATGTCAACATCCTGCTCGGCCTGCGGCCGGCGGTCACCGTGGAGGATGTCATCCAGGCACGCGCCCGGCTGGCGGACGCATTCCTGGAAGGACCCGACGGGGTCCGGATCCTGCCTGCCGCATCCGACGTCGCCCGCCTCGCCACCGCCACTTCCGGGCTGGCGCCCGCTGCCGACGAGCTGGCCGCCATGGAGCGACGGCTCGGCTACCTCCTGGTGGACACGCCCGCCGGAGCAGCACCGACCACCCTCGACTTTCTCGCCGCATGTGACCATACGGTGCTGACCATCACGCAGGAGCCCACGTCCCTGACCGACGCCTTCTCCCTGCTGAAGGCGCTAAAACGCCGTGGACACGAAGGTCGCCTCTGGGTGATCGCCAACATGCTGCCCCGCGACCGCAGCGGCCAACGCCTGTTCGAGCGTTTCCGCGCGGCGGCCTCACGGTATCTGCAGCTTCGGCTCGACTACCTCGGCAACGTCCACATGGACCCGTCGGTAACCCGCGCGGTCCTCACGCAGACGCCACTGCTGACCAGCACCCCCGGATCGCCCGCGGCAACGGCCATCGCGGCGATGGCAGCCCATTTGCGCACCCACGCACCGGAACACACCGGCTCGGGGCGTTTCGCCGCGTACTGGAGGCCACGGGATACAGACCACCAGGGCACACACCCAGCGACACCACCACCGGCTCCCGCCGCGGATACCGGAATCATCACACCACCGCGGCCAACCCGCGAAGCCGCGAGAGCCGAAAGGGACGATGACGCCACGGGACCGTCCACCGAGGAACTCGCCGCCACGCTCGCGCGACGACTTCGCGGCGGAACCCTGGACGAAGCTATTGCGCGACAGTGCCTGGCCAGCGTCGAGGCCGGTTTCAGCCGCCATTACCGGCGTAGCGCCAGTGACCTGAAATCGGTGATCTACCGGGTAATGATGCACGGCGGACTATCCGCCACAGAACAGAAACGCCTGATCGGGACACTGGTCGATGCCTATCGGCGGGGACAGGGCGAAGCCGGACAGGTACCGGCGCCCTCGTTGACGCATCCGACACGAGCGCGGCTCGCCGCCCGACTTTCCGAACGGCAGCAACGGCTCGAGATCCTGCGCACGCATCTCGACCATCTCGCCCGCGATGATGCCGAGCTCATGGCGCTGCTGGAGGATGACGAGCGTCTCCCGGACCCCGGCGTGTCAGACCAGTGATTTGCGCTGACGGGCCATAGCGACGGCGGCCGCCTCGCCACCGAGCGCTCCGATCGCCGGCAATGACGCTTCGCGGATCGGCTCTGCCGCCGGCCGCGCGAGGTAGAATCCCTGGACATAATCCACGCCCAGCGCTGCCACGGCCTCCAGCGATTTCCGAGTCTCCACGAATTCGGCAACGGTTTCCTTACCCAGGCTGCGCGCGATAGAGACCATATGCCGTACCAGCGTCGCGTCCGTGGCGTCGTCGGCGATGTTGGTGATGAAGCTGCCGTCGATCTTGAGGTAGTCGACGGGGAAATGCTTGATGTAGTGGAAGGTACTGAAGCCGCTGCCGAAGTCGTCCAGGGCGAAGCGGCAGCCCAGCGCTCGCAGGCGGGCGACAACGTCACGGCCCTGCTCGAGATTCGCCACCGCAGCCGTTTCCGTGATCTCGAAAACGAGACGGGTCGGTGAGACCCAACTCATCTGCAACCGCTGCGCTAATAGCTCGACGAGATCCTGGTTGCGGAATGCGTGGCCGGAGAGATTCACGGACACGCTGGCGTCGCTGTTCCCACCGTCGAGCGTAGCCAGGAAGTCCAGTGCCTGATCCACGACCCACAGATCGACATGGTGGATCAGCCCGGTACGCTCGGCCACCGGAATGAACTCGCCCGGCTGGTAACACTGGCCGTCGTGCCCGCGCATGCGCAGCAGGCATTCGTAATGGGAGATACGCCCATCGAGCAAACGCACGATGGGCTGGAATTCGAAGAACAGGCGGTTGTTCTCAATGGCATCACGAATGACCGGCGCCATGACGTGATCACGCCGCAGTGCCACCAATCGTGGGTCGTCCCCGTCGTAGACGTGGACGCGGTTACGCCCGTGCTGTTTGGCGAGGTAACAGGCCTGATCCGCGCGCGCGAGCAGCTCCGTGGTAGGCGCGCGACGCTCGCCGCCGGCCATCGTGGCGACACCGACGCTGGCGCAGGTGCGATAGTAGCGGTCACCGCAGCGAAATCGATTGTCCTCGAGACACCGGCGGACCCGTTCCGCGCGCTCGAGCGCGGCATCCGCGCCACAATTGCCGAGCAGCAGCACGAACTCGTCGGAGCCGATTCTGGCGGCGAGATCCGATGCACCGGCGAGATTGCGAACGAGCCGCCCTACATCGATGAGCAGGCGGTCGCCGACATCGTAGCCCTCGAGGTCATTGACCAGCTTGAACCGGTCCACGTCCACCAGAATGATCGCGCAGGGCTGGCTGAGACTGCTCGCGCGCATGACGTTCAGCTCGAGCGCCTCGCGCAAGCGGCGTCGGTTCCACAGTCCGGTGAGCTCGTCGTGATAAACCATGTGCTGGAGGCGGGATTCGACAACGCGTAGGTCGGCGACCTCCGCCTCCAGCCCCCGCGTCACACGCTGCAGACGACGACGCTCGGTCTGCGCCGCGGCGGCCAGGGCGACTCGCTGGTGGGTTTCGCGAGCCGATACCTGCTCATCGACGACGTCCGCCCACGCCTCGCTGCGTACCGGTGGCGTCTGTCCGCGGGCACCGACGAGCAGCAGGCCGGTACCGGCCTCGCTCGCCACTGCCACCAGTCGCTCGCGCTGGCCAGGCGAACTCGCCTGCAGCGCACGTTCATGGATAATCGCCAGCGCCAGATCGCTTTCACCGTCGCGATAACCACGGCGAATACGCTCGATGAGGGTAGCCACGTCCACCGTGGCGTGCACGTCACGGAAGCCGTGTGCCCGCAGTGACGCCAGGCCCGGTTCCGCGTCCTCGGGCCCCACCCACGAGAGCCGCGCCGTCAGATATGCTTCGCCCCCGCTCATGCCATTCCTTCCGCATTGTTATTCGGCTGTCAGGCATCGCTCCGGCAGATCGGTGGCCGCCACCCCCGGGCCCGATCACGGACGTCGCCGTGAGACACGGCGACCAGCCAAAGGTAAGCACAGTTCCATTGCTTTCACAACTTTCGCGTGACGCATGCACGCTTCAGCCGCGCAGGCGCTGATACAGGCTCGCCAGCCACGGTGATGGCTCGGTATCCAGCTCTCGGCGGAAGCACTTGGCCAGGTGCGAGAAGCTGCGTTTGAGGGCGGCCTGATTGCCGAGCGCCGCCTCACACCGCAGCACGCCCGCCCACAACGACTCGCTCAGGCGCAGGTGGTCCAGCGCCTCGCGATAGAGCCGCAGCGCCGCGCGCACATCGTCGTGCTCGAGTTCCGCGCCCAGGCTGCGCACCGCGCGCTCATAGATGGCGTCGAGCTCCGCTTGCCATGCCTCCCGATCGATCTCGTCGAGCCCCGGCAGCTCCCCGACCCCACCATAGAGCTCCACAGCCCGTTGCAGGCCTTCCCCGCCTTCGCGCTCCCCGCGTGCCGCCAGCGCGCGGAACTCCCAGGCGTCGACCCAGACCCGGTCGGGGTCAAGGCGGATGCGCCCGCCCTGGCTGACGACAGCGCCCGGATCCTCCAGCACCCGGTCTCTGAGCCTGTGCAGTGTCACGTATAGGCTGTTGAGCGCCTTGTCCCGTTCGCTGTCCGGCCACAGGCAAGCGGCGAGGCGCTCCTGTGTTTCCCCCTTCGGACCGGCGATCACCAGACGCGCAAGCAACGCCCGCGGCAACGGCTGTGCCCGGCGCGAGCCGTGTTGACGACGCTCGCCAACCTCGACGGAGAATCCACCCAGCACGCGCACGCGACAGCGCCACGGCCAGTGCGCCCGCAGGACACGATCCGACGGCGGTGTGAGATCACGCACGCGAATGAGCCAGCGCGCGTAATCCGGTTCGATGCCCTCAGCCAGCGCTAGGGCACAGAGCGTAGCGAGCTCTCCGTCGCGCACCAACAGCGGAAAGAACATCCACTGACGTGCCCCGGCCGCGAACGCCCGGCGCAAATAGCCCAGCGCCCGCCGGGGGCGGGCCGTGTGCAACGGAATACGCGCCAGTGCGAGATACATGAACACTTCCAGAAAATCGCTGCGGAACCCGCGCGCAACGCCCCGCGCCCGTGCCGCCGCCCGCAGCGCTTCGCGGTCATGCCCAGCCTCGGCCAGGAATCCGGCATAGACTGCCTGGAACCCTGCCGAGATCACCACCGATCCGTGGCGCTCGCCGGCGACCAGACTCATACGCGCGTGCTCGACGGCTTCGTGGACGTTGCCGCGCAACCACGCCTGGGCCGACAGAAAATGAGCCTGGAAAGTGTCATAGAAAGGCCGGTTCGCCTTGCAGTCGGTGCGCAGGAACCAGGCCATCCAGTCATCCAGTGTGCTCTCGTCAAGGAAGCACAGCGCACAGTGCAGCGGCGGTACGGCATCATCCCAGGTTCCGATGCCGTACTCGCGAATCAACGCCCGCCCCTTGTCCGCTTCGGCGAGGCAGCGCTCGCGATCGCCGTCGAACAGCAGAGCGCATAGCGCCGTGAACGTACGCCACAGGCACTGGGCAAGCGGCGACGCAGCGGTAACGGCCGCCTGCTGCCCCTCCATCACCGCCAGCACCCGCATGGCACCGGCACGGCACCCGAATTGCCACGTGTTGAGATAGAGCAACTGGCAGGCGAGCATGACCCGCTCCGTATCCGGCATGTCGCCGGAGAGCGCGCTCAGGGCCTCACGCTCCCAGCGCGCAAGCGACGGGTCCAGCGGGCGGCCATAGCACACCGCGGCGAGCATGCCCCGGAGCACCGGGAACCACAGCGCCGGAGGCAGATGGGCGCGGAACTCGGCCTCGAAGTGGAGAAATTCGTCGATCCAGCGCTCGTACTCCGAGACGTGCGCCCACTCCAGCCAGATGCTGTCAACGATACCGCTCCAGGCGAGCGCCATATGCGGATAATCCTGGGCCGCGGCGAGTGACTCCCATGCCCGGCTCAATAACTGACGGGCCGCATGGGTGTCATGGAGCATCAGGCAAAGCCCTTCCCAGAGGCAAAGCACCGGCTCCTCGCGCCGCCGCGCCTCGGGTAGCGCGGTCAACCAGCCGAACAGCGAATCACCGCGGCCGGTCTGGATGAGCTCGCCGCCGACGCTCTTCAACCCTTCGGCAAGTGCCTCCTCGTCGCCGGCTTCGATGAGCAGATTCGCACCTTCACTCCACTCCCCCGCGGCCCACAGCACCCGGCCCCAGCGGCGGCGCTGGGCGGCGACCTCCGCCGGTGTCGCCTCGGTCTCCGTGCGCCGAAGCAGGAAATCCCGGAACAGATCGTGAAATCGGCAGACACGGTCGCCCTCGTCATGGGTATCGGTGAAGATGAAGGCGTGCTCGCGCTGCAGGCGCAGCAGCCCCTCACGAGCGTCGGCGATACCGCTGCCGTCGGCGGCACAGGCAAGGGGAACGCGGGCCGGCAGCGCACAACGGCGCAGCAGCGCCTGCTCGCTCATGGGCAGCGGCGCATAGATCTCGTGATAAAACCAGTCATCCAGGGAATCGCCGGCATGCCGTGCATGCGGTGGGGCGCCCGTGCGTCGCCAGTGTTCGAGCAGCAGCATCAGCCCCACGACCCACCCACGGGTAGTCAGCTGCAACGAGCGTCCGGCCCCCTCTTCCCCCGAAAACGCCAGACCCTGGGCATCGAGCAGCGCACCGGTCTCCTGCTCGTCGAAGGCGAGCATGGCCTCGTCGATCACCACCACGCGACCCTGGCCGCGAAGCCGCGCCCACACGCCGGGTGGTTCGTGGCGGCTGCCCACCACGAACCGGCAGCGTCCCGACACGATATCGGCAACGCATAACAGCATTGCGTGCAACGGGTGATCGTCCGGCAGGCGGTGTACATCGTCCACCATCACCAGCGCCTCCCGAGGCAGAATGGCACGCATTTCCTCGGCGAAACGGCGGGCGAAGACCTCCGGCGTGGCGGTGTATTCCGGATTGAGAACGGGCAGACGCTGGGCCGACTCCCCCATGGTCTCGACGGCACGAGCGCGCAGGCCGTGGAAGAACTCGCCAACGGTAATCCCCGAGTGCATCCCGGTGAAATGGATCAGCCGCAACGCACGGTGGTGCGCGTAGGTCAGCGCCAGCGTGGTCTTGCCGTAACCTCCCGCCGCCACCAGCCAGACGATAGTGCCCCCGGCCACGGCGTCCAGTTCCGCGAATAGCCGTGGTCGCTCGATCGGCGTGAACAAAACCCCCGCACCCCCTCTTGAATCGCCCGAAAGCCCCGATGAACGCGAGACACACTGCGCCTGCAAAGACTATTGTGCAACTATTGGCTTCGTGGGCGGCAAATGCACGCCATGCAAACCTATTTGCGCTGATGAAGGAGCCGATTCGCGGTCGCCAGCACCGCCTCG
>CAZHBN010000013.1:0-14071 GCA_964530405.1 uncultured Ectothiorhodospiraceae bacterium | reverse complement strand
GCGGGCTTGACCAAACGGGCCCCGGCGGCCACGGCCTCCGCCAGCACCGCGTCCACCGCCTCGCGAGAGGCCACGTTGTGCGCCAGCGTGAATCCCGGGAAACCACGCATCCCCTCGTCCGGCGTGGCAGCGTCCGCGGCAAGCATCTCGCGGGGGTGAAGAGACAGCCAACTACCGTTCAGGTCGAAGAAGGCGACCTCATCGGAATCGAACGGGTACCGCGGCAACCCGAGGCCGTGCTCGTAGAAGCGAGCGGCGGCGGGCAAATCGGAGACACCGAGGGTAATCATGCTGATGCGGGGTTGCATGGCTCTCTCCGTGAGTGCCGCCGTAAACCGGCGGCTGGTCGAAGGTGAACGGATGCAGTCTAGCCGTTCCCCAACGGTCGCGCACACGAACGGACACGCATGCCGGCCCCCTTCATCCCCGTGCGAGATCGCGAATGACGGCCTCGTGTTGCGGAAACGCCTCGACGAGCTCGGTGCGATTGCCGAGCCGCATGTCCGCATAGTCGAATCCCGGTGAGACCGCCTCGCTGATGAGCCCGTAACCGCATGGTCCGTCGAGCAGCCGCGAGGCCTTCCACAGACCACCGGGGACGGTGAGCTGAAGCTGCTGCCCGGCCGCCACATCGTGACCCATGTCGACAGTCTCCAGCCGGCCATCCGGGGTCAGGAGGTAATAGCGGATGGGATCGCCGAGGTGGAAGTAGTGAACGATATCCGAGCGGTTGCGGTGAAAATGCCCCACCGGCGATGCCTGCGTGAGCAGGTATTGAATGGAGGTCATGAGATACCGCTCGCCGCCGTCGGTCGTTACCGTCGGACGGTGATCGGCCTGGTAGGTGCGGCGGAAATAGCCGCCTTCGACGTGCTCGGTCAGCTCGAGCGCTTCGATCAGCGCGTCAGCACTGGGTGTCGTCGCAGGCACCCGTTCCTCCTGCAGCGGTGGTACGAGCCGGCAGAATACGCCTCAAGGTGATATGTCCCAAGTGACACGTACCAAGTTGCAAGAAGCTGCTCGGCATGCGGAGTTCCGGGGGAGCCTCTTTCAACCTGACAATTTGAACCATTCACCCAAGGAGCGGCTTCACCGCGGCCATTCCCGGCAGCCCCTGCCCCGCACCGCACAGCGGCAGGAGCTGGTTGTGCCGGCATGCATCGAACAGCGCCCGAATCGTCGGCGACAGCGGCTCCCTGGCCAGAGCCACCAGGCCGACGGCGTACTCGACGTCGGGCTCGTGCAGCGGAATGCCACGAATGCCACTGTCGCCGCCGAAAAGCTCGCTGAAGTACGCGGGCATCACGCTCGCCCAACCCGAGAAGCGCACCTGCGCCCAGAGGTGCACCACCGAATCCGTCTCGATCTCCGCCTCCGGGTTGCAGTCCGCGCTGCGGAAAGCCTTGGTGATGATTCGGCGGTTCTGCATGTCGGGTGTCAGCAGGCACAACGGCAGACGCGCGGCCTCCGCCCAGGTGACCCGGTCCCTGTCGGCCCACGGATGGTGATCCGGGAGGAACAGGCAATAGCGCTCCATGTACAAGGGCAGCGTTTCCACGCGCTCCACCGGCTCGTTGTCCAGATAGGTGATGCCGGCGTCGACGTGGAATTCCTGGACGTCGCGCAGGATCTCGTTGGAGGTCGCTGAATGCACGGTAAAGGAAACGCTCGGATGGGCCTGACGCACCACCCGGGTCACCGACGTGGCCATGGGCAACGCCGAGGGAATCACGCCCAGGACGAGGCGACCGCTCAACCCCTCCTTGAGCTCGCTCAGGTCCTGCATCATCGCCGAGCGGTGCTCGAGAATCACCTGCGCCCATCTCAGTACCCGTTGCCCTTCGGCAGTGAGCCCGTGATAGCGCTGCCCGCGTTCGACAATGGGCACCCCCAGCTCCTGCTCCAGTTGGCGGATCCGGCCCGACAGGGTGGGCTGAGTGACGTTGCATCGCTCCGCCGCGCGGGTGAAATGCTTCTCCTGCGCCAGGGCGGCCAGGTATTCCAGCTGTCTTATGTCCATGGGAACCCTTGTGGAAAAACACGACCCGGCCGTCGTCATCGCGGCGGGGCCGGCGCGTGGCGGCCCCGCCCATTATTCCGGCGTATGCCGGCTCAGAACATCCTGACCGCCTTCGACAAGGTCGATGCGACACCGATGACTAGCGGAATCGACACGGCAAGCCAGGTGAGAATCAGCTGAAGCCGGTGATCACGGTTGTCGTTGGCCATGAGTCTTCCCTCCTGCGATCAGTTGCGGGCACCGGCTGCGACAGCCTCACGACCGTGAGCCGGTGCCTCGTCCATGAGATGGCGCTCATGCATCTGCCGGATACGCAGATTGCACAACAGCCCGAGGAATAGCAGCGCCGCCATGATGTACATGGTGATGGTGTAGGCGTCCGCCTTGGCCACACCGTGGTCGATCTGATACTGGCGGATATAGTTCACGAGCACCGGCCCCACCACACCGGCAGCCGACCATGCGGTGAGAATACGGCCATGAATGCCGCCAACGAAACGGGTTCCGAAGACGTCGGCCAGGTAGGCCGGTATCGTCGCGAATCCACCGCCGTACATGCTGATGATCACCATGTAGCCGATCACGAACAGGCTGACCGCCCCCAGATTGCCCGTCTGGGGCACGAGCGCGAAAAGCACCATCCCCAGGGCGAAGAACGTGCTGAAGGTGGCTTTGCGGCCGAGCCGGTCAGACAGGGACGCCCAGAAGAAACGACCGGCCATGTTGAACAGGCTCAGCATGCCCACGAATCCGGCGGCCGCACCGGCGGTGATCACGCCGGGGAACATCTCCTGGCTCATCGCCGATGCCTGCCCCAGAACACCGATTCCCGCGGTGACATTGAGGAACAGTGCCGCCCACATCAGGTAGAACTGCGGCGTCTTCATCGCCTGGTCGATATGAACGTTGCCATCGGTCACCGGGCTCGCCTTGCTGTCGCCGCCGGCGCCTTCGCCGTTCCAGCCCGCCGGTTTCCAGCCCTCCGGCGGTACCCGGACGATACACGCACCGAACCCGATGGCGACGAAATAGAGAATGCCGAGAACGACGAACGTCGGCGCGACGCCGGCCGACGTCGGCGAGGAGAAGTAGTCCATCAACGCCACCGACATCGGCGACGCCAGCATCGCCCCGCCGCCGAAACCCAGGATCGCCATGCCGGTAGCGAGACCCCGGCGGTCGGGGAACCACTTGATGAGCGTGGATACCGGGGAGACATAGCCAATCCCCAGGCCGATGCCCCCGAGTACGCCATAGCCCAGGTACAACAGCCAGAGCTGGTGGGTCTGCACGCCCAGGGCGGAGACCAGGAATCCCCCGCCGAACGTCACTGCGCAGACGGCCATGGCCTTGCGCGGACCGACACGCTCGACCCAGTGGCCACCGAAAGCCGCTGCCAGCCCGAGAACGAGAATGGCGATGCTGAATATCCAGCCGATGCTGGTCAGCCGCCAGTCCTCCGGCGCCTGCTCGGTGACGCCGATGATCCGCGTCAATGGCAGGTTGAAGACGCTTAGCGCATAGACCTGGCCAATGGATAGGTGTACGGCCAGGGCAGCCGGCGGTACCAGCCATCGATTGAAATCGCCCGGCGCGGTTATACGCTCCTTCGACAGGACGCCTGCATCTGTGTCCCTCATGGTCCCTCTCTCCTCCGGTACGCAGTGGCCAGTGGCCTGTTTTTCGGTATTCCCCTTGACGATCGGTTCCACACGGTCCGACGCCCGCCCGCGAGCGGCGGGGCGCCGGGGCAAGGTGGCCGGTGAGCGGCCGGGCTAAAGGCGATCCGCGGCCCAGCGTGCCAGTGGCCGCAGGCCGCCGCCGTCCTCGCGGGCATGCTCGGCGAGCGCCATGCGCATGCGTGGCTCCCAGAACGCCCGGATGTGTTCGAGAACCGCCTGTTGACCCCGTTCCTGCGGATAGGCTTCGAAATAGGTGGCGATTTCGTTGGCCATGCGCACGAGCTTGTCGATTTGCATACGCGCTCCGTTCGTTGGGTTGTCCGTGCCCGCATGCTTTCCGCCGGTGCGGGCGTCGTGCCGGCTAATCCACGAGCGCCTGGTTGGTGAGCACGACGAAGGAGTCGGGGCGTGACAGGGCGATCAGTGTCATGCCCGCATCCTCCGCCAGCCGGATGGCGAGCGCAGTGGGGGCGGAGACGGTGCACAGTGTGCCGACGCCGAAACGCGCGGCCTTCTGGACCAGCTCATAGCTGCAGCGACTCGTCATCACCACGAACCCCGACTCGGGTGAGAGGCCGCTGCGCAGCATGTTGCCGATGAGCTTGTCCAGCGCGTTGTGCCGGCCGACATCTTCACGCGCGGTTACGATCTCACCACTGAGCGTGGCGAACGCGGCCGCGTGAAGCGCGCCCGTGCAGGCATTCAGCGGTTGCCAGTGGCGTAGCCCCGAGACCGCGCCACGCACTGCCTGCGCCGTTACGTCGGCGGCCGGGGTCACCCGGCCCACGGGCCGCACTGCGTCGCGCAGCGACTGGACACCGCACAGGCCACAGCCGCTCGCTCCCGCCAGCCGGCGCCCGTCGCCCCGTCCAGCGGCGAGCCGCTGTCCCGCGTGCCGCTCGACACGCAGCACGATCCCCTCGTCATGCTCCGCCAGTGACAGGCTCGCCACGTCGCCGGCCCGGCTTATCAGTCCCTCGGTATGGAGAAACCCGTAGGCGAAGTCCTCCAGGTCCACCGGGCTGGCGAGCATGACAGCGTAATCCTCGCAATCGACGCGTACCGCTACCGGCGTCTCTTCCGGCACCCGCCGATGGCCCCGCTCCAGGGTCCCGTCGGCCCAGCGGGCCATGGACACGTCGCGGTACGGTGCGCCCAGCCACCGCGCCGGCGCGGCGACGGCGGCTTCCGAGACCACGGGGATGCCCACGGCCGCATTCCGCCGGCCACCCAGCGTGGTCACCGATCCACCTCCACGGCCGCTTCCACCGACTGTGCCGGCAGGCCCAGCGTGCGCTCGCGCTGCTCGCGGTAGCGCGCCTGGAACTGCGAGGCGGTATCGCTCAATGCGACCTCCACGGCGGTGACCTTGTACTCGGGGCAGTTGGTCGCCCAGTCCGACTGTTCCGTGGTCACCACGTTGGCCGCCGTCTCCGGGAAGTGGAACGTGGTGTAGACCACGCCCGGTGGCACACGGTCGGAGAGCTGCGCTCGCAGGGTGGTCTCGCCAATGCGGCTTCGCACGGAGACGCGCTCGCCGTCGCCAATGCCCCGCTGCTCCGCGTCGTGGGGATGGATCTCCAGGCGATCCTCGTCGTGCCAGACCCGGTTGGCCGTGCGCCTGGTCTGCGCGCCGACGTTGTACTGCGAGAGGATTCTCCCGGTGGTGAGAAGCAGCGGGAACTTGCGGTTGCTGCGCTCCTCGGTGGGAATATAGGGCGTGAGCATGAACTGCCCCCGCCCCCGGACGAAGGTGTCCACGTGCATGGTGGGCGTGCCCTCGGGATAGGTCTCGTTGCACGGCCACTGGATGCTGCCGAGACGATCCAGCTTCTCGTACGTCACGCCGGCGAAAGTGGGCGTGGTGCGGGCGATCTCATCCATGATCTCGCCGGGGTGGCTGTAGTCCATCTGCGAACCCAGCGCCCGCGCCAGGGCCAGCGTGATCTCCCAGTCCGCCTTGCCCCCCGGCGGCGCCACCGCCCGGCGAACCCGATTGATCCGGCGTTCGGCGTTGGTGAAGGTGCCGTCCTTCTCCAGGAACGTGGAGCCGGGCAGGAAAACGTGGGCGTAGCTGGCGGTTTCGTTGAGGAACAGGTCCTGGACGATCACGCACTCCATGGCCTCCAGACCGGCGGCGATGTGCTGGATGTTCGGATCGGACTGGAGGATGTCCTCGCCCTGGATGTAGATCGCCTTGAAGCTGCCGTCGATGGCGGCATCGATCATGTTGGGGATGCGCAGACCTGGCTCGCTGTCCAGTTCGAGCCCCCACTCGTGCTCGAAGATGCCGCGCACGTCATCGTTGGCCACGTGGCGGTACCCCGGGAACTCGTGGGGGAACGAGCCCATGTCGCAGGAGCCCTGGACGTTGTTCTGCCCGCGCAGGGGATTCACGCCGACACCGCGGCGGCCAAGGTTGCCGGTGAGCATGGCGAGGTTGGCCATGCCCATGACCATGGTCGAGCCCTGGCTGTGCTCGGTCACGCCCAGACCGTAATAGATCGCGGCGTTGTCGGCCCGTGCATAGAGCCGGGCGGCGCCGCGCAGCGTTTCCGCCGGCACCCCCGTGACCTCCGCCACCGCCTCCGGGGCATTCTCGGGCCGGGCGATGAACTCGCGCCAGTCGGCGTAGGCCTCCGCCTCGCAGCGCTCGGCGACGAACGCCTCGTCCGCCAGGCCCTCAGTGACGATCACGTGGGCCAGGGCGTTGACCAGTGCGACATTGGTGCCCGGGCGGAGCTGTAGGTGGTAGTCGGCCTCGACGTGGGGCGTACGCACCAGGTCGATACGCCGCGGATCCACGACGATGAGGCCGGCACCCTCGCGCAGGCGTCGCTTCATCTGCGAGGCGAACACCGGGTGGGCGTCGGTGGGGTTGGCGCCGATCACCAGGATCACGTCGGCGTCCTCCACCGAGTCGAAGTCCTGGGTGCCCGCCGAGGTACCGAAGGCCGTCTTCAACCCGTAACCGGTGGGCGAATGACACACCCGCGCACAGGTATCCACATTATTGGTCGCGAACACCGCGCGGGCGAGCTTCTGCACCAGGTAGGTCTCCTCGTTGGTGCAGCGCGAGGAGGTAATCGCCCCGGCCGCTCCCCGGCCGTACTCCGCCTGGATAGTGCGAATGCGCTCGGCGGCGAAGCCGATGGCCTCCTCCCAGCTCACCTCGCGCCAGGCGTCGGTGATCCGTTCGCGGATCATGGGCGTGGTAATGCGGTCCGGATGGGTGGCGTAACCCCATGCAAACCGGCCTTTCACACAGGAGTGGCCATGGTTCGCCTGGCCATCCTTGTACGGCACCATCCGGATGACCTGATCGCCGCGCAGTTCGGCCTTGAACGAGCAGCCCACGCCACAGTAGCCGCAGGTGGTGATCACGCTGCGCTCGGGCTGGCCGTGCTCGATCACGGTCTTCTCCTGCAACGTCGCCGTGGGGCATGCCTGAACGCAGGCACCGCAGGAGACGCACTCCGAATCCAGAAACGGATCCTGCTGGCCGGCGCTGATCACCGACTCGAATCCCCGGCCGTGCACCGTCAGCGCGAACGTACCCTGCACCTCCTCGCAGGCGCGCACACAGCGTGAGCACACGATGCACTTGCTCGGATCGAAGCTGAAGTAGGGGTTGGAGTCGTCCACCGGGGCGTCGAGATGGTTCGCCCCTTCGTAGCCGTAGCGTACCTCGCGCAAACCGACGGCACCGGCCATGTCCTGGAGCTCGCAGTTGCCGTTGGCCGAGCAGGTCAGGCAGTCCAGTGGGTGATCGGAGATGTAGAGCTCCATCACACCCCGGCGCAGCTTCTCGAGGGCCGGCGTCTGCGTCCTGACCACCATGTCCGGCTCCACGGTGGTATGGCAGGAAGCGGGGTAGCCCTTACGCCCCTCGATCTCGACGGTGCACAGGCGGCAGGAGCCGAAAGCCTCCAGGCTGTCGGTGGCGCACAGTCGGGGAATGGCAATGTCCGCCGTCATCGCCGCGCGCATCACGGAGGTGCCGGCGGGGACGGTGACCGTGTGGCCGTCCACCTCCAGGGTGACGGTGCGGCTGTCGGTGCTCGCGGGTGTTCCGTAGTCGGTTTCCTGTACTACAGCCATCGTTACCTCTCTGCGGGGCTACCCCACCACGGCGGCGGCCGGGGCCTCGAAGTCCTCGGGGAAATGTCTCAGGGCACTGCGTACGGGATACGGAGTCAGCCCGCCCAGCGCACAGAGCGAGCCGTTCTCCATCACGTCGCAGAGATCGCCGAGCAGGGCCAGGTTGGCGTCGGCGTCGGTGCCGGCGCGGATGCGGTCAATGACCTCCACGCCTCGGGTGGAGCCGATCCGGCAGGGCGTGCACTTGCCGCAGGACTCGATGGCGCAGAACTCCATCGCAAAGCGTGCCTGCTCGGCCATGTCCACGGTGTCGTCGAACACGACCACACCGCCGTGGCCGATCATGCCGTCGCGCCCGGCGAACGCCTCGTAATCCAGGGGGGTGTCGAACAGCGAGGCCGGAAAATAAGCCCCCAGGGGACCACCGGTCTGGACGGCGCGCACCGGCCGGCCCGAAGCGGTGCCTCCACCGAGCTCCTCGACCACATGGCCGAGCGTGGCACCGAACGGCAGCTCGTAGAGGCCGGGGCGGCGGACGTTGCCGCAGAGCTGCACCGTCAGCGTGCCCCGGGACTTGCCGCAACCGAGCGCCGCATAGGCGTCCTCGCCATCGGCGAGGATCGCCGGCGCGGTCGCCAGCGTGATGACGTTGTTGACCACCGTGGGCGCCCCGAACGCGCCTTCCAGCGCAGGCAGGGGCGGTTTGAAGCGAATCGTGCCGCGCTTGCCCTCCAGGCTCTCGAGCAGCGAGGTCTCCTCGCCGCAGATGTAGGCGCCCGCCCCCACCCGGATATCGATATCGAAACGGTGGCCCGCGCCCAGCACGTCATCGCCGAGCAGGCCATGGTCGTAGGCGACGGCAATCGCCTGCCGCAGCGTTCGCAGGGCGTGGGGATACTCGGATCGCAGGTAGATGTAGCCCTGCTCCGCGCCCACCGCGAACCCGGCGATCGCCATGCCCTCGATCAGGCTCAAGGGGTCCCCTTCCATGAGCATACGGTCGGCGAAGGTGCCGCTGTCCCCCTCGTCGGCGTTGCACACCACGTACTTGTGCGCCGCCTCGGCGGATTGGGTGGTGCGCCATTTCACGCCGGTGGGGAAACCGGCACCGCCGCGACCGCGCAGGCCGGCGTGGGTAACCGCCTCGATGACTCCCGTCGGCCCCAACGCCAGCGCCCGGCGCATGCCGTCGGTGCCCCCGTGGGCCACGTACGCGTCCCACGAAACGGGATCGATGACGCCGCAGCGTCTGAAGTTGACGCGCTTCTGCCCCTGTGCCACGAGCAAATCATCGAGCGGGCCGAGATGCAGCGGATGCGCCCGGTCGTCGGCCAATGCGTCCAGAATCGAGGGGACATCCGACGCCGACACCGGCCCGTAGCCCTCGCGCCGTCCGTCTCGTTCCACCTCGATCATGGGCTCCAGCCAGAAAAGTCCGCGGGATCCCGTACGCACCAGCTCCAGCGCGCCGTTCCGGGACGCCGCCTCGCGCTCGAGCGCGTCGGCCACGGCACCCGCACCGATGGATAGCGCGCTGCTGTCCTGGGAAATGAACACCCTCACGCCGACGCCTCCCTGCCAAGATCGGCAATCAGGTGGGTGACGCGCTCGCTGTCGAGCCGGCCGTGGGTTTCGCCGCCCACCTGCGCGGCCGGGCTGCACGCGCAGTTGCCGAGGCAGTAGACCGCCTCCACCTCGACGGCACCGCGGGAGGCCTCGGCGGCCCCTTGCGCCGCATCCCAGACCGCACGCCCGCCCATGGCCTGACACGCCTCGGCCCGGCAGATCTTCACCACCCGGGCCGCGGCGGGCTCGGTGCGGAAGTCGGCATAGAAGCTGACCACGCCGTCCACCTCGGCCCGCGTGAGATTGAGCCGGGCCGCGATGCCGGCGACAGCGTCCCGGGAGATGTAACCGTAGCGGTGCTGGACGTCATGCAGGATGGGAAGGAGCGCGCCGGGCTCGTCGATGTGCCGCCGGCAAACGTCGTCGACGACCGCCGACAGGGTGTCGCAGTGCTCTGGCATGTCACTCCTCCTCAGGGCGATTCGCGCCGGGCGTGGGCGCTGAATCGTTGCAATTGTCGACCTGAGGATGACGCTAGATTTGCGGTCGACAAGCGTCAAATCGCTGATTTCAATGACATCATCGCCCTCCCCTATGGTGCGGCGCACGACGGCGCGGACACACGCCCGTCACGCGGGGGAGATCGGGATCGCTGTCGCTCGTCTACGGTGTCAGGGCGAGGTGTCGTGTCTGGCGGGCGATCACACGCTCCTCGTCGGCCGGTATGGCGAACACGCCCACATCGCTGTCCGCGCCATGGAGTCGCACGTTCCCCGCCGCGTTGGCGTGCTCGTCGAGACACACCCCGAGCCAGGCGAGACCGTCGACGATGCGCGAGCGCACCGGCGCGGCATGTTCTCCGATGCCACCGGTGAACACCAGCGCATCCAACCCACCGAGCGTGGCAATGAGGGATCCGGCCACACTCACGGCCCGATAGACGAACAGCGCCACCGCCTCCTCGGCGTTCGGATCGTCGCTCGCGAGCAGCGTCTGCATGTCGTCGCTGATGCCGGAGAGCCCGAGCAGACCGGACTCACGGCTGAGCATCGCCTCTACCTGCTCCGCGCTCATGCCTCGATCACGCATGAGGTGGAAAACCACGCCCGGATCGAGCGTGCCGCAACGCCTGCCCATGACCAGGCCGTCCAGCGCGGTGAAGCCCATGCTGGTGGCGACGCTTTGGCGAGCGTACATCGCGCAGAGGCTGGCGCCATGGCCGAGATGGGCCACGATCACCCGGCCATCGGCACGATCGCCGGCGTACCGGGGCAGGACGTCGGCGATATGCTGGTAGGAAAGCCCGTGAAAGCCGTAGCGCAGCACCCCTTCCTCCGCGAGTGCCCGGGGCAGCGCGAATAGCTGGGCGAGCCGCGGCTGGGTTCGGTGAAACGCGGTATCGAAGGCGGCCACCTGGGGAATGGCCGGCCAGAGGTCGGCAACCGCGCGCACGCCCGCGAGATTATGGGGCTGATGCGCCGGTGCGAGCGGAGTCAGGCGACGGAGCGCGTCGGTGACTGTATCGGTGATCACGGCCGGTGCATCGAAATCCCGCCCACCGTGGACCACGCGATGACCGGCCGCGACGACTTCCACGCCCGGACATTCACGCCCGATCCGCGCCAGCATCCACGCCGTGAGGGACTCATGATCGTGGTCGTCACCTTCGATGATCGCCGGATCGGCCGCCGCACCACCTTCCCTGCTTGAAACGTAGCGAGGCGTGCCGCCGATACCGTGGACCGCACCACGCCACAGCGCCTCACCCTCGCGTTCGGCGGGAAACGCCGCCGCCTTCACGGAGGACGAGCCCGCGTTGATCACCAGCACGGCGGCGGTCATGACGCATCCCTGTACCAGTGACGTACATACAGCTGGGCCAGCGCCGCCGAGGCCAGTCGCGAGAGCGTGTCATCCGAGCGACTGGTGAGCATCACCGGTACCCGGGCCCCGAGCACGATGCCCGCGGCATCGGCGCCGGCAAGATGGATGAGCTGCTTGGCCATCATGTTGCCGGCCTCCAGGTCCGGCGCCACCAGGATGTCGGCATGGCCGGCCACCGGTGAGTCGATACCCTTGGTTTTCGCTGCCTCGGCGGAGATGGCGTTGTCGAAGGCCAGCGGGCCATCGAGCACGCCACCCGTGATCTGGCCCCGCTGCGCCATTTTGCACAACGCCGCTGCCTCCACGGTGGAGGTGAACTTGGCGTCCACGGTCTCCACGGCGGACAGCAGCGCCACCCGGGGCTCGTCGATCGCCAGGGAGTGGAGCAGGTCGATGGCGTTCTGGACGATGTCCCGCTTGTCCGCCAGCGAGGGGTAGATGTTCACCGCACCGTCGGTGATGAACACCGCCCTCGGGTAGTGCGGCACATCGAGAGCATAGACATGACTCATCCGGCGCTCGGTGCGAAGCCCGGCGGCGCGGTCGACCACCGCTTCCATGACCTCGTCGGTGTGCAGCGCGCCCTTCATGAGCGCCTCGACCCGTCCCTCCCGGGCAAGCGCCACGGCCCGTTCGGCCGCAGCATGACTGTGCGGGACATCCACTATCTCGGCATCGTCGAGGGCCACGCCCGCACTCTGCGCAGTCGCGCGAATTCTGGCCTCGGGCCCGACCAGGACCGGCATGATGAGCCCTTCACGCGCGGCCTCCAGGGCGCCGGTGAGCGCAACGCTGTCGCACGGATGGATGACAGCCGTGGCAATGGGCGCGAGATCGCGGGTAGCCTCGATCAGCCGCCGGTAACGGGCGCCGCGCTCGTGCAGATGGACCTCGGGGAGCACCGCCCGCGGGCGCCGGACCTTCTGCGTGGGCGCGAGCACCTCCGCCTCGCCACTGATGACACTCTCACCATCCTGGTTCCAGCAATGGCAGTCGAGAATCACGCGATGATTGCCGGCGTTCTTCTCGCGCACGGTCACGCGCACGGTCACCGTGTCCCCGAGCCCCACCGGTCGGCGAAAGCTGAGCGACTGATTCAGGTAAATGGTGCCCGGCCCGGGCAGCTCGGTACCCAGCACTGCCGATATCAACGCTCCGCCCCACATGCCGTGGGCAATAACCTTGTGGAAGCGATCGGACCTGGCGTACTCCTCGTCCACGTGGGCCGGGTTCACGTCACCGGACATTACGGCGAACAGCTCGATGTCCTGGGGCCGCAGGGTCCGGGTCAGCTCGGCGGTATCACCGACGGCGAGCTCCTCGAAGGTCCGGTTCTCGATATACAGCCCCGAGGCCTCGGTCACGTTGCTCGATTCGTTCATGGCGGCGGTTCCTTTGCCAGTGGTCAGGACATTACGTGGTAGCCGGCGTCCACGTAGGCGACGTTGCCGGTGACCCCGCGCGCACCGTCGCAAACCATGTGCACGGCGAAATCCCCGACTTCCTCGATGGTGACCAGGCGGTGCGCCGGGGCGCGCTCGCGGGCCTCGTCGATGAGCGCGTCGAAGTGCTCAATTCCCGAGGCCGCGCGGGTGCGGATGGGGCCCGGCGAAAGCGCGTTGACGCGGATGCCCGCGCCACCGAGCTCGGCGGCGAGGTAACGCGTGGTCCCCTCCAGGGCGGCCTTGACCGGGCCCATGACGTTGTAGTGGTCGACGACTTTCTCCGCCCCGTAGTAGCTCACCGTCAGCAGGCTGCCGCCCTCGCCCATCAATGGCTCGGCGTGGCGCGCGAGGCGGATGAACGAGTGCACCGATATGTCCATGGCCGTGGCGAAGCCCTCACGGGAGCAGTCGGTGACGCGGCCGTGAAGATCGTCCTTGGGGCAGTAGGCAATGGAATGCAGGACGAAGTCCAGCTTCCCCCAGGTCTGCCGGATACGCTGGAACAGCGCTTCCATTGCCGCGTCGTCCTGAACATCGAGCGGGGCGAGGATCTCGGCGCCCACCGCCTCGGCCACCGGCAACACATGAGGCTTGGCGCGGTCGTTGAGGTAGGTCAACGCCAGCTCGGCGCCGGCATTGCGAAACGCCCGCGCGCAGCCGGCGGCGATCGAGGCCTCGTTGGCGACTCCGACCACGAGTCCCTTCTTCCCGTCGAGCGCAGTCATCGCTTCATCTCCTTGTCACTGCGTGCACGTGCACGCATTCAGGGCTGGCGCACGTAGACACCGGGCGCATCGGTGATCGGCGGATAAGCATCGGAACCGAGCGACGGCGGCGCCACGCGCCCCGATGAGCGCTCGGCCAGCCATGCCTGCCAGGCCGGCCACCACGAGCCGGATGTGCTGGGCGTAGTCTCCCGCCAGGTCTCGGGATCGATGTAGGTCTCGCTCTCGCGGTGGGTGCGCATCTGGTAGCTGCGCCTCGGGTGTCCCGGCTCGCTGACGATGCCGGCATTGTGGCCGCCACTGGTCAGCAGGAAGGTCACCTCCTCGGCATCGGCGAACAGGTGGATCTTGTAGACGGAACGCCAGGGCGCGACATGGTCCTTGACCGTGCCCACGGCGAAGATCGGCACGCGGATATCGCTCAGCGCCACGGGCCGGTCGTCCACGGTGTAGCGCCCGGTGGCGAGCTCATTGTTGAGGAACAGGCGCCGCAGGTACTGGGAATGCATGCGGTAAGGCATGCGCGTGAGGTCGGCGTTCCAGGCCATGAGATCGTTCATGGACCGGCGTTCGCCGAGGAGATAGTCACGCAGCATGCGCGACCAGACGAGATCGTTGGAGCGCAGGATCTGGAAGGCACCGGCCATC
>CAZHBN010000012.1:0-29901 GCA_964530405.1 uncultured Ectothiorhodospiraceae bacterium | reverse complement strand
CCTCTGGGTGCCGCGCTGGCTGGGATTCTGACGACAGACGGAGGAGAAACCATGCAACGTCTCTGCAAGCACCTGGTGAGCGCCGCCCTGGTGGGCGCCGTGGGCCTCGCCGCCCCGCTCGCGAGCCACGCAGCGCAAGCCATGCGCTTCGCCCACGACAACAAGACCGACATGACCGAGAACCCGGCACACGCCTTCACCGGGGTGTTCGCCAACCTGGTGGAAGCCTCCACCAACGGCGAGGTGACCGTCGAGGTCTTCCCCAACAACCAGCTCGGTAGTGCCAAGGAGCACATCCAGATGGTGCGCGACGGCGTGATCCAGGGCACGCTCGCCTCGGTGGGGGCTCTGGCGAGCTACTACCCGCGCATCGGCGTGCTGAACATGCCCTTCGCCTTCGACGACATTTCCGCCACCTACGAAGTATTCGACGGCGAGTTCGGCAAGGCGCTGGCCGCCGATATCGAGCGCGAGCTCGGTGACGTTAAAGTCCTCGGCTTCCCCGACACCGGCGGGTTCTTTTCCATCACCAATTCGGTGCGGCCCATCGAGACTCTGGAGGACTTCGAGGGCATCCGCATTCGCACCATGACCCTGCCGGCGCACCAGAAGCTGATCCAGTCCCTCGGCGGCGAGGCCTACCCGCTGTCCTGGGGCGAGGTGTATTCGGCGCTGCAGACCGGGGCGATCGACGGCCAGATGAACCCGATCCCCACGGTATCGTTCGCCAAATTCGACGAGGTGCAGAGCTACCTCACCCTCACCAATCACCTCTTCTCTCCGTACACGCTGCTGATCAACCGCGAGTACTACGAGAGCCTCACCGAGACCCAGCAGAACGTGCTGCGGGCCGCCGCACGCTCGGGCATCGCCGCCTCCCGCGGACTCTCGCGCATCATCGAGGCTTCCGAGGACCGTGGTCTGGCCGGGCTTGCGGAGAAGATGGAGGTGAACGCCCTCTCGCCGGAAACCCGCGAGCGCTTTCGCGAAGTCGCGCAACCGGCGGTGCGCGGGTACCTGGAGAAGAACCTCGACGACAAGGGTCGCGAGCTGCTGCAGCTCTTCGTCGAGAAGACCCGGGCGGCCAACGCCGATCACTACCTCCAGTAACGCAACCCCGCCTCCCGGACCCCGGGTCCGGGAGGCCCGGCAGGAGCATTCATGAAGGCCTTCGTCGCATCCATTGCCACGGAAACGAACACGTTCTCGCCCGTCTACACGGACATGAGCTCGTTCAAGGCGAGCCTCTACGCCCCCCCCGGCGAGCACCCGGAAACGCCCACACTGTGCAGCGCGCCGTTCATCGCCTGCCGCCGGCGCTTCGCGGAGCTGGGCTGGGAGCTAGTGGAAGGCACAGCCGCCTGGGCGGAACCCGGCGGACTGGTCAATCGTGCCACCTACGAAGGGCTGCGTGACGAGGTGCTCGACCAGCTCCGCGCGGCCATGCCGCTGGACGGCGTGATCCTGGGGCTGCACGGCGCGATGGTTGCCGATGGCTACGATGACTGCGAAGGAGACCTGCTTGCCCGCGTGCGCGAAATCGTCGGCCCCGGGGTGACCGTCGCCGCCGAATTCGATCCGCACAGCCACCTCACGCAGAAGCGCCTCGACAACGCGGATCTGCTTATCGCCTTCAAGGAATTTCCGCACACGGACTTCGTCGAGCGTGCCGACGAGCTCGTCGAGCTCGCGATCCGCCACATGCGCGGCGAGATTAGCCCGGAGCGCTCGGCCTTCGACTGCCGCATGATCGAGGTTCTGCCCACGAGCATCGACCCCATGCGCTCGTTCCTGGAGCGCGTGCGACGCATCGAGGCCGAGGATCCGGCCGTGCTGTCGATTTCCCTGATTCACGGCTTCATGGCCGGCGACGTTCCGGACATGGGTACCCGGGTGCTCGTGATCACCGACGGTGCCCGGGAACACGGCGACCGCCTCGCCCGGGAGCTCGGCATGGAGCTGTTCTCCTTCCGCGGTCGCGCACGTCCCCCCTATCTCACGCCTGATGAAGCCGTGGACCGGGCGCTGGCGAGCGCGCACCGCCCCATCGTGCTCGCCGATGTGTGGGACAACCCCGGTGGCGGCGTCGCCGGCGACGCGACGTTGATCCTGCGCGAGCTCGCCACCCGGGGTGCCACCGATGTCGCCGTCGGCACGATCTGGGACCCGGTGGCCGTGCAACTCTGCCGCGCCGCGGGGGAAGGCGCGCACATCCGCCTGCGCTTCGGCGGCAAGACCGACGAGAAGGCCGGCTGCCCCTACGACGCGTGGGTGACCGTCAAGCGTGTGGTGCCGGACGCCCACCAGAGCTTCGGCGACAGCCGCGTGCCCCTCGGCGACGCGGTGTGGATCACCCTCGACGAGGGCATCGACGTCATCCTGAACTCCGTGCGCTCGCAGTCATTCTCTCCCGATCTCTTCAGCAACCTGGGCATCGAGCCGCGCGAGCGCCACATCCTGGTGATCAAGTCCACCAATCACTTCTACGACGCCTTCGCAGCCATCAGCGACGAGATCCTGTACGTGGACGCCGGCGCTCCGTACCCGAGCGACCCCCGCACCACGAACTACCGCAAGCTCCGCCGGCCCATCTGGCCCATCGTCGAGCATCCGCACGGCGAAACGAATTGAAAGCGGCAAGCCGCAAGATTCAAGTACCGGGCTGCGAAACGCTGGCCGACAGATCCCGGTCAACGAGCTGGAAGGTAGGTCAGCTGCTCTCGGCAGCCGACATCCCTGCGCCCGACACATCGGCCAGCGCTCCGGGCTCGTCGACAGCGACTGGAGGACGACGAAGAGCGGCAAGTGGAAGACGACGAGTAGCCAGCCCCGCCTCGCCGGCCGGGGCGATGTCGGCTGCCAGGAGCAGCCGACCTACCCCTGGTGAGACGGGCGGAAAGACGGCAAGTCGCAGGTGTTCATGTACCGGGCTGCGAGCCGCCACGACGCAGCCGCACCACCGGGGTCGCGGAGACGCCCGATGCGGTTGGCGGCATACGTGCGTCCACGGACGGATTCACAGCGTCTCCCGAGCCAACGCCCGCCCCACTCCATTCCCGGGGTGTGGCCGCATTCCCCGGGAACGCGGACTCGGTGAGATCAGCTGCCAGATACAAGCGCCAACCGGTTTCAACTGACCGACAACTGCGCATGGAAACGAGACGGAGAACCATTATGCCCCCGGTCGCTTTCACCCTGGGTGAGCCGCTGCTGCGCTTGAGCCCGCCCGGATATGGCCTGCTCGAGACCGCCACGACGCTGGGCGTGCACGTCGGCGGGGCGGAAGCCAACGTCGCCGCCGGGCTGGCGCGGCTGGGCACGCCCACCGCGCTGCTGGCCCGACTGCCGGACAACCCGCTGGGGGCAATGGCGCGCGGCGAGCTCAATCGAGCGGGCGTGGACACCAGCCAGATCACCCTCCACCCCGGCGGCCGGATAGGACTGTACTTTCACGAGGACGGCCCCGCCCCCCGCGGCGCCCGGGTAATCTACGACCGCGCGGGCTCCGCGATGGCAACGACAGAGCCCGGCGAGCTCTCGCTCGAACCACTGCGGGCGCCAACGACCCGACTACTCCACACCACCGGCATCACCCTCGGCCTCGGCGAGGGCGCGCGGGCAGTGGCCCTGGAGGCCATGACCGCCGCCCGCCATACGCAAGCGAGCGTAAGCTTCGATGTCAATCACCGAGCGAGCCTGTGGACCGCCACGACCGCCCGATCCCACTACGAATCCGCCATGCACGCAGCGGACGTCGTCTTCGTCGCCGAGCGCGACCTATCCGTCATCTGGCCGGAGCTGCAGGAACCCGCCCATCTCCGGCGCCACTGCGGCTGCTCCCTGCTCGTGGTCACCCGAGGCGGCAATGGCGCCCTGGCCGTGACGGCGGATGGAGAAACCGTGTACCAGCCATCTCTCCCCGTCACCTCCGGCGCAGGCCGGATCGGCCGTGGCGACGCCTTCGCCGCCGGATTCCTTCATGCCTGGCTGGAGACCGCGGAGCTGCGTACCGCCCTCGCCTGGGGCTGCGCCGCCGCCGCGCTCAAGTACACCCTGCCCGGCGATCTGCCACTGCTCGACGCAACGGCAGTGGCGCGGCTTGCCGACGCCGGTGTCAACGACGACATCGCGCGCTGAGTTCGCGGTGACAGGTAGAACGCACCAATGAGGGTCCGTTCGTCATCCCTGGTCGGCCCGCCATTACGCGCACCGACTAAGAGACCTCATTCAAGCGCCCGGTCTGCACGTCATAGACGAAGCCACGGAGAGGCGTTTTGTGCGGAATGTAGGGGTTGTGCTCGATCCGCCTCATGGACTGAAGCACATCCGCCGCCGGGTCGTCGAAGCTATCCAACGCGAAAGGCGGGCGCAGCCCCGTATCGCGCTCGATCTGGGCGCGCACGGCATCATCATCGATGGTCAGCATGCCGCAGTCGGTGTGGTGAATCAGCACGATCTCGGTGGTTCCCAGCAGACGCTGGGAAATCACCAGCGAGCGCACCACATCATCGGTGACCACACCGCCGGCATTACGGATGACGTGTGCCTCACCCAATTCCAGACCGAGCATGCGATAGACGTCCAGCCGCGCGTCCATGCACGCCACGACGGCCACCCGCCGAGCTGGTGGCATGGGCAGACCGCCTTGGTTGAACGCGCGAGCATAACGCTCGTTGTGCTTCAGCAGATCGTCGGTCGCGCTCATCGCCACCTCCGCTCTCGCCACGTTAGAACACAGTAGGCCCCTCGATGACAGTGTAGTGCGCCAAGGCGTCCACTCTCCCAGCACGTTCTGAGACAATCGCCGGACCGAGACGCTACCAGACGTTGTCCAGGCGCATCGCCGCCGGAAAGCCGCCAACCGGATGCCCGTTACAGGAGAATTAGTATGACCGACCTGCTGGAAATGATCGGAGTGGATTTCCTGCTCACCGCCCTGGTGGTCGTTCTGGTACCAGGCACCGGCGTCATCTACACCCTCTCCAACGGCCTGTTCCGCGGATCCCGCGCCAGTGTCGCGGCGGCGTTCGGCTGCACCGTGGGCATCGTGCCACACCTGCTCGCCAGCGTTCTGGGGCTGGCCGCCGTTCTGCACACGAGCGCACTGGCCTACCAGGCCCTCAAGATCGCCGGCGTGGCCTACCTGCTGTACATGGCCTGGAGCATGTGGCGGGAGACGGGGTCGCTCTGCGTCGAAGCACCGGAGATACACGAAAACCGGAACCAATCCGGCGCGCCGGGCGGACGGCGACTGAGTGCCGTGGCGATCCGGGGCACCCTCATCAACATTCTCAATCCCAAGCTGTCTGTATTCTTCCTCGCCTTTCTGCCGCAGTTCATTCCCGCATCCGCGGCGGACGAACTCCTGCGCATGGGCGTGCTGAGCGCGGTGTTCATGGCACTGACGTTCGCCATATTCGTGGCGTACGGCCTGGCCGCGACCCTGGTCCGCGACTACGTGCTCGGCTCCGCGCGGATCACGCGCTGGATGCAGCGGGTTTTCGCCGGCGCCTTCGCGGCGTTCGCCGCCAGGCTCGCCGTCGCGGACCGCTGAGCCCCCGCAAGGTTGCGCCGCCGCAGGGCCGGGCCGACACTTCGCACTATGCGCGGCACCACCGCGCGCCGGGCATAGTGCGGAGGACGGCATGAGCGAGTTGCCCCACCTCGAGGCCATCAGCGCCATAACGCTGTTCACGGCGGATATGTCCCGCGCCGTGCGCTTCTATGAAGCACTGGGCTTCCGGCTGCGCTACGGCGGTGAGCACAGCGAGTTCACCAGCTTCCACGTCGGGCCGGGATACCTTAACCTGACCCCCGGTACACCACCCGACCGCCCGTGGGGCCGCGCCATCCTCTACGTATCGGACGTGGACACGATGCACCAGCGCGCCGTCGCCGCCGGGCTGCAACCGGAAACCGCGCCTGCCGACGCCCCCTGGGGAGAGCGTTATTTCCACCTGCGCGACCCGGACGGCCACGAGCTGAGCTTCGCCCGACCGCTGGAGCGTTGACTGACTGCCGGATGCCGTCAGCGCGCCGTCTCCACCAGCCCGGCGTGGGACGCCTCGTCGAAATCGAGGCGTTCTCCATCGTCGGGAATGCACAGGCGCGACGCTACGTCCGCCGCATGCGCGGCGACTGCGAGCGCTTCGCGGGTCACCGGGCAATGGCTCAACGCCTCGAGGTGGTTCGCAACCACGACCCCGGTGGACAGACGTGCCAGCTCGATGACGTCATCGATGCCCATGATGATCTCGTGACCGATGTCGAACCGCGCGCCTCCGGCCGGAACGACGCAGACACCGGGCTGATGGGCGGCGACGAACTCACGGACGGTAGGCGTGAGAATCGTATCGCCGCTGAGATAGAGACTCGGCTCCCCCGGCATCTCCAGCAGGTACCCCACACCATGTTCCATCAGTCGCCCCACCAGCCCCGTGCCGTGGGTACAGGGAACCGTTCGGATAGTGCCACCCCATAGCGGCACGGGCTGATCGTGGCCCCGGGGCAGTGGCTGGAGGTTCAGACCCCGCTGCGCCAGGTAAGGCGCATCGTGCGGTGTACAGATAACGGGTGTTCCCGTCTCCCTCAACCAGCGTTTCGCGGCCCGGTCCAGGTGGTCGAAATGCCCTTTCTGACAATGTGTTATCAGACAGTGTGTAACCGTCTGAAGAACGGCATCCGTACACTCGGGCATATCCACCAGCGGATTGCGTTGTCGTTCACCGAACACGCGCAGCGGTGGCAGTGATCCTTTCGCCGCCAGCATCGGGTCCACCAACACACGGTTTGGTCCGAATTCCACGATGATGGTCGCATTTCGCAGCTGTCGGATTTTCATTCGAGCTCCTCGGGCGGCACGGTAACCAATCGGGGCACTTTCCCAGCCAAGCCACTGTGCAGTCGTCCAAGCTGGCGGGTTTCGCCTGCCTACGGCTATGGCCGGACTCCCGACCGGCTCGGTCATTGTGCTCGCGCTCCGGCGGAACTAGGATGGCAGTTATTGCCAAAATTCATTCAATATCCGCCATGCCAAGCCCGATTCGCGTTGATCTGCTCCTCTACCCGGGCTGCATGCCTGCGGGATTGTTCGCCTTCGCCGACTTGCTTCACGCGGCCAATCGCCGCGTCGGCGTCCCGTTGTTCGAGACCCGCTACGTCGGGCTCGAGCCGGGCACCGTAACGTGCGCCCACACGATTCCACTGGAAGCCTCCGCCGCGTTGGACATCGCCGATACCGACGCCTTGCTGGTACCGGGATTCTGGGCGGAATCGGCATCTCAGGTCGCCGAAGCGGTGGCGCAGAATTCGGAGGTGGTCGGGGCGCTGGCCTCCGGCACGGGCCAGTGCGCGCTATGGAGCTACTGCACGGGCGTCTGCCTCCTTGCCGCGAGCGGTCGTCTGGACGGACAAGCCGCGACCGTGACCTGGTGGCTGGCGGACGCCATGAGCCGCCACCACCCCGCAGTGGACTGGCGGACCGAGCAGAATTGCGTGTTCAACGACTCGACTGCCACCGCCTCGGGTGTGCACGGCTACCTGCCTATCGGCCGGCGCATCATCGAGCGGCGGGTCGATACCACCGTCTTCAACGACCTCATCAACCTGATGGTACTGCCCCGGCCAGCGCAGCCGCACAGTGCCTTCCGGGCAATGAGCATCATCGAACAACCCCATGGGCTGCTGCGCCGGCTCCAGGCAGTGGTGGAACGACTATCGGCGAACCAGGTAACGATTCAGCGTCTCGCCGCAGCGTTGGGCACGTCCGCACGCACGCTCGCGCGCCGGGTCAGCGACGAGACCGGGCTCGCCCCCGCGGATTACGCCCGCCGCGTGAAGCTCAATCAGGTCAGCGAGCGTCTCATTTTCACGACCAAACCCGTCACCACGATCAGCGCCGAGCTGGGGTTCAGCAGCGAGTCCAACCTCACGCGCGCATTCAAACGCGTAACCGGCCTCACGCCGCTGGCCTACCGCCAGACATTCGGGCGAAGCTGACACACGGGGAATCGGCACCCTCGCGACCCTTCAAGCAGTGTTGGTGTCCATCGACGTGGGAGAGCCGCCACACTTTCGCACCACCGTCTGGCGACGGCGGCACCATGACGCGCAGAAACACAGCGGAATCCCGATTCGGGACACGGCGTCACAGGGTGAAATCCGGGTAGTACCGGACCACCTGGCGGGCGAAGTAGTCGAAGGTGGCGTTCACGATGGCGGGTTTGAGCAGGTAATCGTGGGCTTCGCGCGCAAGCTCGGCGGGCACCGGCCGTACGGAACCCGCCGATGCGGCACGAAGCTGCATTCGTGCCGCCCGTTCCATGTAGACGGCCAGGTACGCCGCTTCCTGGATGCTCTGCCCTGCCACCAGCAATCCGTGGTGAGCGAGCAGAATGGAACGCCGCCCCTCCAGTGCACCCGCAATGAGCTCACCTTCCCGGTCCGCCACGGGCACCCCGGGCCACTCCCGCAGAAAGGCGCAGTCTTCGAAGAAGGGCGTCGCATCCATATGCGCGACGGTCAGAGGTTCCTCGAGCATGGACAGCGCCGAGATATAGGGCGGATGGGTATGGATGATCGCGCCGACATCCGGCCGGGCGCGATAGACCCACAGGTGAAAGCGCGTGGCGGGGTTCGCCATGCCCTCGCCCTGCAGGGTGTTCAGGTCGTCATCGACGAGCACGAAATCCTGCGGTTGGGCCTCGTCGAATCCCAGGCCGAAGCGCAGGGTCCAGAAGCAGTCCGCGGCCTCGCCCCGGCAGGTGATCTGACCCGCCAGGCCAGCTTCGTGCCCTTCCATGCCCATCAGCCGGCATGCCACCGCCAGCGCCTCGCACGGATGGTAGTCGCGCTGCCGGAGATGACGGCTCATCTCCTGATCGCTGCGTTCCAGGAAATACTGCTTGTCGCGCCCGGTTGTCATCACCACCCTCCGCTGGGCCGAGGCCACGTCATTGCTCACCCGGCACGGTAAGTGCGGGCTCAGCGGTAAGGTAGGCTATGAGGCAATGCCAGCTATTGGGAACCGGCTAGCGCGGCTGAACGGACGCAGATGAGGTCCTCGACCAGCCGGGTCAGAGGGGTGCTGGCGGTATTGCGCCGCCTTATCACGACCACCCGTCGCCGGGGTACGGGCGTTGCGAGCTCGCTGCGCGCGAGTCCCTGGGCTTCGACCATGGTGTGCGGCAGGCTGTCCGGCAGGACGGCGGCGCCGACACCGGCGCGAACGAGCTGAAGCATGGCGTCCATGGTCTCCACCTCGGCGACGATGTGCAGGCCTCCACGGTAATGGTGGTCCAGCAACCGCCGCAGTGCGTAACCGGCCGGGAACGCAAGCAATCTCACACGCTCGTCCAGCTCCACGCCGGCGGACGAAGGCAACACATCGGCCTCGCGATGAACCAAAGCCATGCGCTCTTCGAACAACGCGATCGATTCCACGTCGGCGCTGGCCACGGCCGCGTCATAGACCAGGCCCAGATCCACCCGGCCGCGCTCCACGAGCTCGACGATTTCCGTGGACCCGCGGCAGAGTACCTGAATCCCCGCCTCCGGGCGCTGCTCGCAGAATTCCCCCAGCACGGGGGCCAGGAAATAGGCATTGAGCGTGTGGGCGCTCGCGACCCGCACGGTACCGCGAATCACTCCCTCACCGCGGCTGACTTCGCCCACTGCGCTATCGATGGTGCCGTAAGCGGCGCTGACACGCTGGCGCAGGCGTGCGCCCGCCGCCGTAAGGGTCACGCCCCGGCCGTGGCGTTCGAACAGGGCGACACCGAGGCTCTCCTCGAGCTGGCGGACGTACTGGCTCACCGTAGGCTGGGACAGTCCCACCACTTCCGCGCCGTCGGTAACCGAGCTCGCGTCAGCGACGGCCAGGAAGGTCCGTAGCCAGACGTCCATGGGCTGGGCGGTGCGTTCCTTGCTCATGCTTCGCGCTCCGCAACCCGGTGGCGGCCGACGCCCCACCGGTGCAAACGTATGCCGGAGCTACGATTCCGGCCGGTAGCCGACTTCGATCCGCGTTTTGCCGGAGAGGCGGTAGACGCTGACGTGCTCGTGAACATACAGCGCCTTCGGATCCGGCGCTCCCGCCCCTTCGGGTAGGCCCTTGACGAAAGTCACGTTCTCCTCGGAGGACCGATGTAGCTCGAAACCATCCAGCCGGTCTTCATAGAACGCCACGACGTCAGCCACCGAATCCGGCGTGGTCATCATGGCCACCGATACCGCCTCATCGCCCAGAGGCTCACCGTTCGGGCTGAAATGGCTCATGTCACGGTGATGGGCAGTCATTGTATGGTTTGGATAAACCGGCAGGGTGACCCCGTCCTCAGTGCCTTCCGCCATCCGGGCAAGCTGTCCGGCAACCTTGTCGACCTTCTCCATCCCAGCCTTTCGAGCCTCTTCGGCCATTTCACGCGCCTCTTCCGGCGATCGCGGGGCATGCTCGTTCGATCTGACGCTGGCCTTGCAGGCGTTCAATTCAGCCTTCGACACGCCCAGCTCTTCCCGCATGTTGCGGCTGACGCAGTCGCTGAACGCCTCCGAGGGCCCCTTCGTGCTGAATAGCTCCCCGCACGCCGAGATGGTGGATTCCGCCGCCCGAGGGCATTGCGAAGCATCGACGTCGAGGCACCGGGAGACCTGGTCAGTGGCGCAGGATTCCTCGATCTGGCCTTTCATCATCTCGAGGGCCTGCCCCTTGTCCATTGCCTGGGCCTGCCCGGCTGCAAGGACGCAGGACAGCAGGACGGACGGAATACCGATTGTGCGCATGGTGACAACGCTCCTTGTCGCGATTCTGGTGGGCAACGCGGGAAAGCCGGGCCAGGACGGGGGCGCGAGCCATCCCTGCGTCGCGAAACATGTGCCCGTGACGGGCAGCGTCGAGCCCGACATTATCCGGTGTGGGTGGACCGCGGCAACACCGGCGCCATCCCCCGGTGTCGTCGACGCCGATGTGCGGGCCCAGTACCGGTGCTGGACCGGACGGTCGGGCGTGCTGTCGTGCGACAACGACAGCGGCGAGGCGACACCATCGCCCCGCCGCCGCCGCCCCCTCAGGCGGCCCTGCACGCCGCGCCGATCTGCTCGATGTGCCGGTGATCGGTACCGCAGCAGCCGCCGACCACGTTGATCCAGGGCAGACGCCGGCGCAGCGCCCGATACTGACTCCCGAGCTCTTCCGGATCACCGTCATCCAGGTCATCCGCCGCATCGAGCTCCTCGTGGCTGAGCCTGGAGGCGTTCGCGCGAATACCGCGCAGGCGTCGCGTCCAGTCCCCGCCGTCGAGCACGTCCGCGAAATGCGTCGGGTGCGCGCAGTTGATCATGAAATACGCCGGCCCTCCGCCGGTGGCGGCATCCACCGCCTCGACGGCTTCCTTCAGCGACTGTCCGGTGGGCAACCGCCCGTCAGTCTCCAGCGTGAAGGAAATCGCCACCGGCATGCCGGCGTCGATTGCCGCCCGAGTGACGCCGATCGCTTCGTTGACATTGGTCATGGTGATCGCAGTGACCATGTCCGCCTCCGTGGCGGCGAAGGTATCGATCTGACCCGCGTGGTAGGCCCGGGCCTGCTCCGCGCTCATCGCCGCACCCGGATCGTAGCCGTCGCCGCGCGGGCCGACGCATCCGCTGATCACCATCGGCGTGCGTTCGGTCTCGAGCGCCCCACGCAATGCCGCGAGCAAGGCGATGGCGTCTCGATTGGCCTCCGCGAGCTCTCCGGCGGTGTAACCGAGGCGCCGCCCCCAATCGGCGCTCGCCCGCCAGGTGGCACTTTCCAGGATGAATCCCGCCCCCTGCGCCAGCGCGATACCGGCGTGCCGGCGGAAATACGCTTCGAGGACCGCGCGCCCATGGCTGTCGCGCAAGCGGTGAAATGCCGCGAAGTCCGGCAGCTCCAGGCCATCGTGGAAGATGAGCGTGGTTTCGATGCCGCCGTCGGTGAGAAAGAGACCGCCCCCGAGCTGGGGCAAATCGTGTCTATACTTCGTCATCATCACGTCCTCCTCGTCGGTGTGTCGCGGACCCTGATCGCGTTTTCCACGCGGGTCATGGAGAAGGGCGTGGGGCCGGGCCTCACGATGTGAGGCGGCGAGACCCGGAACGGGTGGGAGGCGTGGCCAATGGAGAGCCATGCACCGGTCATCGCGGTTCTGCCTCCAAAGGCGGCAACACTGGACGAACGCGACAGCCTCGTCGTCCAGGGCCTGCTGGAGGACGTCTGCGCTGCCCTCACGCGCTTCCCGGGCCTGCAAGTGGTCTCGTGGGCATCATCGGCGGCATTGGCGCCCCTGCCCGATGCCGATATCGGCGCCCGCCTCGGCGTCAGCCATATCCTGCGTAGTCACGCGGACCGCGACGGCGGGTACCTGCGCGTGACGGCGATACTGGTGGAGAGCGCCAGCGGCCGGCAGCTGTGGAACGAGGCACTGGAGACCCCCACGGACAGCGTGCTCGACATCCGCCAGGAGCTGGTCGCCCGCGTCGCCGCGACGCTGAACGCCCGCCTCGAGCAATCGCTGCTCGCAGCGGTATACCGTAAGTCGCCCGAGGCGCTGGCCGCCTACGAGCAGGTTCTGCGTGGGCTCGCCCTGCTCCGCGAGGGGTCAGCCAGCGCCGACGAGGCGGCGCGGGAATACTTCCAGCAGGCGCTTGCGCAAGAGCCGAACTACCCACGAGCGTATGCCGGGCTGTCCCTGTCCTACTTCAACGAGTGGAGCTGTCAGTTCTGGGGGCAATTCCGGGAGAACGGCCGACTCGCCTACCGCTATGCCCACAAGGCGCTGGATCTGGACGACGCTGACGCCATGCTGCATATCGTCGTCGGGCGGGTTCACCTGTACCACCGCCGCTTCGAACAGGCCGCCTGGTACCTGGACCGCGCACTCGCGCTCTGCCCGAACGATGCCGAGAACCTGATTCAGTTATCCATGTGCCAGGTATTTCTGGGCCACGCCGAAGCAGGCAGGGAACTGGCAGAGCGGGCCATGCGCCTGAACCCATACCACCCCAACTACTATTATGCCTACGCGGCTTTTCCGTACCTTCTTGCCCGCGATTTCGAGACGGCCTTGCAGGTGGGCGCTCGCGCGAGTGGTGCTCCCATTGTCGACGTTCCCGCATTCACGGCCATTGCCTGCGCCTTCCTCGGACAAATGGCCGAAGCCCGTGACGCACTGGAGGGCTACCACGCAGCGTTTCGCGAGCGCATTACCTTCGGCCGTGAGCCGGCGCCGGGAGAGGCCCTTCAGTGGCTGCTGGAAGTGAACCCCTTCCGGCGGGAAGAGGACGTGGCGCTTATTCGCGAAGGCTTCCGCCTGCTCGGCGAGGCCGAAGCGGTGCCGCCGGAGCGCGCCGGCAGCGTCCGGTGTGAACGAGCCCGGCTGACACGGCATGGCGGCGGCTGGACCGCGGAATTCGCCGGCCGAACTGCCCTGCTGCCCGACCTCAAGGGCCTGCACGACATCCAGCGACTACTGCAATCCCCCGGCTCGGACATCCATTGCCTGGACCTGGCCGGACGCGGCGCCGAGCTGGACACGGGCCACCCCATGCTCGACGAACGGGCGCGCCACGAAATCCGCGCCCGCATACGCGCCCTCCAGGAGGAACTGGACGATGCCGAGCACCAGCAGGACATCGGACGCGCAGAACAGGCCCGCGAAGAGCTGGACCGATTGGTGGACGCTCTGTCGGCGGCGCTCGGTCTGCGCGGGCGCTCACGACGCCTCGGCAACCTCAGCGAGCGGGCACGCACCACTGTGACCTGGCGCATCCGTCATGCGGTCAGCAGGATTCAGACCGTACACGAGCCGCTGGGCAATCACCTGCGCAACAGCATCCGCACCGGCACGTTCTGCACTTACCGGCCCGAGCGCCCCGTGCAGTGGCACTTCCGCGCAGACGACATCAGGCCCGGCATCGCGGCGCACGTTGGTCATAGCTAGCGCTTCGACACCTGGACATAAGGATGACGTGAACCGCCTCCGCTCTGCATTTCAGCCAGTCGATAACACCTGCATACGACCCGACTTTTCTTCGTTGTAGCGGAGCAAACCACGAATTTGGGCAACCCAATGATTGCCGCTGATCGGTTTAGCATCAGAATTGGAATGCAAACTGGATTGCGGGCTAGATAACTGAGAATTCAATGGGCACATAATGTCAGGTTCAGACCCCTTGCAGGCGACCATCTTGACACCCCCTGAAACGGGGTGTTTATTGATGATCCGGGATTGCACGAGCAGACAATTCCAGAAAAACAAACATGCCCAACACGGAAGGGGAATGAACTTATGGCGAGCCTGCATCGCGCCCGCAACACCGGTGCCATGCTCGGTGTTTTTCTTCTTGGCGCCTACAGTCAGTGCGGATTCACCAGTGACGGCGCATTGATGGTGTCCCAATCGGCAGATCGCTCGAATCCGAGCGCCCTGGCGCAGGCGGCACTCGATCCGGACGGCGAATACTACATCTTCTACGATGCCGCATCATCGGATATCGGCCGTGTCACGTTCAGCGTCAATGGCGCCCGCTACCATCGCGAATACATGGCCCCATACGACATGGAAGGGGGTCCGGTGAACGCCGCACGCGCCCAGGACATGGGTGTGTTCGTCGAAGGCCGGAACGTGATCGGCGTCTCTGTGGACGGTAATGCCGCCGCACAGGCCGCATTCACCGTCGGGGACGGCACCCCGGAACCGGATACGACGCCCGACCCATTCGGCTTCCAGGATGTAACCGATGCCCAGCCCGGCGTCATGGTGGCCTCGACGCCCATCACGGTCACCGGGATCGACGCCCCCACGCCCATCAGCGTCGTGGGTGGCGAGTACTCCGTCGACGGTGGAGAGTTCACGTCGGCCGACGGTACCGTGGGAAGTGGCAGTACCGTCTCGGTACGTGTCACCGCCGCGGACTGCGGCGAACCGCCGGTGACCGCCGTGCTGATGGTCGGCGGCGTCTCCGGTAGCTTCAACGTCACCACGATCGCGAACGACGACGGACTCCCGGATGCCAGCGAGGTCGTGTTCGAGGAGACCTTCGACGACCAGCCCGACTGGACCAGTGCCATGCACAGCACCGACCGCGTCCAGACGACCGGCACGCACATTGTCCCCGAAGGCTGGTATTCCATCCGGCAGGACCCCACGTGGTCACCGTCAATGGGCCATTCCGACCGGCACGAGACCATCGAGATCCTCGCCCGCAACAGCGACAAGACCCGCACGGGCACCGGCAAGAGCTATGTGAGCTGGCGCGACAGCATCGAGGATCCCCAATGGTACTGGGCCTCGGAGAGCATGCTGTCTAAATACTTCCCGGAAGGCCACGACGAGCTCTACGTACGCTTCTGGATCCGCTTCGACCCCGACTGGACGCCGCTTGGCGAAACCGGGATGAGCAAGCTGTTCCGGATTTCGTCCTGGGACGAGGACAAAGGCAACATCTACAAGGCGTTCGGTGACGGCCCCAACGGCCCGATCATGCTGTGGGACTACTACACGGACTCCTACGGTGCCCGCAACAAGCTGGCATTGCGCGGCCACCCGACCAGCAACCATTACCTGATGACGGATCCGGCACCCATCAATATGCCCCGGCGGTTCGGCAACGGGAGTGCGTCGCTGAACTTCGACAGCAACATTCGTGACCTGAACGGCGACGGCGTTGAAGACAACGAGGTGGACAGCCTGTTCAACCTGGTCACGGGGGAGCCGGTATCGGGCATCGTCTCCCACGACGAGCTGTGGGGCGACAAATGGCACAAGATCGAGTTCCACGTGAAGATGAACTCCGGTCCCGGCGTCTTCGACGGCGTGCTGGAGCAGTGGATCGACGACCAGCTCGTCTTCCGGAACACCGAGCTGCCCTGGCGTGGCTACGACAGCGCTGGCGAGGTGAAGTGGAATGTGGTCCACATCGGCGGTAACGACCATTTCCACGCGTACTCGGATCAGCAACGCCGCGAGGAGTGGTACGCGATCGATGACATCCTGATCGCCACCAAGCCGCCCGAGAAGGACGCTGACGGAGTCTGCGCCCGATAGCCTCTCGCATCTGCGGTTGCCCGTGCGTTGCCGGGCAACCGCTCTAGCACACGGCATTCCCTTCGAAAACGCCCGACACTCAACGCGCCGGCGGCAAGAGCGCCCGATCGTCTCTCATGCGTAGGGTGCATACCGTGCTGACGGTATTCGATTCAACCAGCAACGACACGTACCCCCCGTGACGTTTTCCCGTCGAATACCGTGTCAATATCGGCCGACCTTGAACATGCCTTCCCGCAGCTCACGATCGGTCAACTCGTGCCCACACCACACGTGAGCCTCCCGCGCGCCGGCACTGCTGGCCAACTCCTGTAGTGCGCGCCGTTCCAGTTCGCTGAGACCTCCGGTCAGTGCCTCCTGGGGATGAACGACCACGACCGGTGCGGCCTTCCACCACCGCCGCGGCAGCAACGTCTTCATGAAGTACTGCAGTGCCTTCTCGGCTGCATCGAAGTCATCGATCAGAACCCGGGGATGCTCGAAGCCGTTCACCAGATCGAACGATTCGCCCTTGCGCGATGCCTGCTCTTGCGCGTCACCGCCGATAGCGAGCACCTTGCGAGAACCTTCTTTGGACAATGCCACCACCGGCGCGTCCTCGACGGTGCGCCCGGATGCGCAGTCGCGCAGCATGAGCCGGTTACGCCGCAAGCGGATGTAGACCGGTCCGCTCGCGAAGATGCCCGCTATTCCTCTACCGTTTCCCGACACGCGGTGATCCCCTTCTCGTTGTATTCCGCCCACGACCAGGTGCGAGTGACCCTGCGACAATAATCGCAGCGGTTCCGCCGCACGTGTGCGGCCTCGCTCACGGATACTCCATGATCATCAGGGCCGCCGCAGGCGCGTCGAGCGCGATGTAGACATGAGCGACGTCACCGGCGAACCGCATATAGTCACCAACGCCGAGGTCTGCCGGATTATCCGCGGGCCCCACCCGCAACCGACCTTCTGTAACCACGATGTGTTCGACGGTGCCGGACATGTGTGCATCGGATCGGCGTGCCGCGTCCGCCGCGAGCTCGATGCGATAGAGGTTGTGGCGAACACCGGACGGGCACGACGACAGCAATCGCGCAGTGAAGTCCGTCTCCTCCGCCCGTGTCGTCACGCCCTCGCCAGCGCGCAGCACGCGAATATCCGGCTGTGGCATCTGGATCAATTGCGCAAAGGGCACATCCAATGCGACGGCGAGCGCCCAGAGGGTCTCCACACTCGGATTGCCCTTTGAGGCCTCGAGCTGCGTCAGGGTGGACTTGGCGATCCCCGCCCGGCGTGCCAGTGCCGAGGCGGACATGCCCTGGCGTTGTCGCTCGTCCTTGAGCCGACGCGCGATGGCGATGACCAGGTCGTCAGATGTCGGATTGTCGGTGGCATCTTTCATGTCGAATCACAAACGGTTGCCGCAGCGCCCGGTTGACAGGGTTCACTTGATTCGGTTGATATATCGATCATGAGTTCGATAAATAATCCAGTTCATGCCATTCTACTCCGCGACGTGGCGCCCGTGTGCGTGGCCTATACGCTGGTCGGGCTGTCGTTCGGGGCGATAGCGACCTCGTCCGGGGTGCCGTTGGGGGTGCCGATCGCATTGTCGCTGCTGGTATTCGCCGGCAGTGCGCAATTCGCCGCGGTAGGCATCGTACTGGCCGGCGGCAGCGTCGCGGCCGCCATCGTGACCGGACTGATGATAAATGCAAGGTTGATGGCCTATGGCTTCGCCGTGCGTGATGCACTCGGTCATTCGTGGTGGCGGCGCCTGTTGAGCGCGCATCTGATGACCGACGTGAATACCGCCATCGCCATGCAGCAGGATCAGCCCGAGCACCGCCGCGCGCTATTCTGGCAGTCAGGCATGGCCATCTTCATTGTCTGGAATCTGGCAGTCGCCACCGGCGGTCTCGCGGGCCGCCATATCGGCGATGCCGACGCATTCGGCCTGGATGCCGCGTTGCCGGCCATCCTCTTCGCCCTCATTTGCCCCAATCTCAAGGATTCGGCAACGCAACGCGCCTGCATCCTGGGCAGTGTCATCGCAGTCGCCACAATGCCCGTTCTCCCCCCGGGCCTGCCGGTGGTGAGCTCTGTCCTGGGGCTGATCGCCTGTTTGGGCGTCCGAGCACGAGACTGAATGCACCATGCCGGCTGCCAGGTGCAGCCGATCTACGCGACGGCTCGCGGGCATCGGCATTCAACACGGCGGTGGACAACGACGGAATGTCATCTCTGGAGGAGTGACCCATGTGGATCGTGATCATCGCTGGCCTTGCGGCCGGCACGCTGTCGTTTCGTCTGGCGGGACCAACCGCTGGCGCCTGGCTGACAATGTCGGAGCGCACTGAAAGCCTGCTGGCGATTGCCGCAACCGTCATGCTGGCGGCCGTGGTGGTAACGGCCACACTATCGGCCCACCAGGAAACGCCGGCGGGCATAAGCCTCGCCCGCGTGGCCGGCGTCGGCGTGGGCGCGATTCTGGCCTGGATAAGGCAACCGATGCACATTGTCGTGCTCGCGGCCGCCGGCATTACGGCCGCCCTGCGAATGGCGGGGATTGCGTAGCGAGGTATCATGACCCGGATACGCCGACGCCGTGTTTTCGTTCCCCTGTCCAACCCGCGTGGATGGCCGAACCATGGAAGAGCTCACGTGGCGCATTGTCGCCGGTCAGACAGTCAGCTTGATCGCCTTTGCGCTATGCGTGATCGGATTCTCCAGCAAGAGCGACCGGCGTCTCTTCCGGCTCCTGATCTCCGCCAACGTGGCGTTTGCCATCCATTTCGCCCTGTTCGCGAGCTGGACGGCGGCGGCGCTCACCGCGATCATCGTCGTGCGCGTTTCCCTGGCGCACCGTTTCAAGGGCAACTGCTGGATGATGGGCGCCCTGCTGCTCGTGAGCGGCGCCGCCGCCGCGCTGACCTGGCAACGCCCTCTCGACGCCCTGCCCCTCACAGCCGCGATACTCGGTACCGTTGGTATGTTCATGCTCCACGGCATCGCCATGCGGGTCGTCCTCGCCGGCGCCGCGCTCGCATGGACGCTCAACAATCTCGCCATCGGCTCCATCGGCGGCACACTGGCCGAAGGACTCATCCTGGCGACCAACCTCGTCACCATCGCGCGCATGAGCCTGGATAGTTCCCCGGCCACCACCGGGCCACAGCGGGAAATATCCTAATGCGCTGAATCCGAGTTTCGTTGTATTTCCGGGCGCGCCTGGCTCTCGACGGCTTCCACGAACTGCCCGATCTCTGACGTGGAGCCGGCGTGGGTCGGCAGATAGATCAGCCCTCCTTTGAACCGGAGAAGGTAGTAACCCAGCTTCCGGTCCACCCCCAGCAGGCTTTCCAACGGATAAGACCGCTCCCCGTACTCCGAGTGCTCCACGACGGCGGAATCCGTGATCTCGTAGGTGAAACGCTTGCTGCTGCCGGAAGCGATGTGCGTGGCCCCGGCGACCGAAAAAGCGGCGCTGTAACGGTAGGCGAACAGGTACCAGACCAGCAGGGGCGCTGCGATCACGACAGTAGCCGCTCCCACGATAGCGGCCGTGCCGGAGGACGCGAACACGACGGCGCCGTACACGCCGGGAACGGTCACCAGCGCGGCCACGCTGGCAAACGCCCTACGCCACGCAGGAACGTGCCATATCCGCAGGCGCCCGCGGGTATTCTCGTCGGTAGCGTCAAGTGCGATGCTCAATCGTTCCATGTCCCAGTACCGTCTGATGCTGACGCCAGCGTGCCGCTGGTTAGCATTGCCTGCGCGTCGATTGGCTCCGTGGGCAAAGCCTGTGAGGCAATTCCCAGTCGCGCTATCGCCCCTTCGCCCGCTTCAGACCGAACCGGGCCTTCAGCGCGTAGGCAACTCCCGGCATGCCGAAACCGACGAAGAACAGGATCGCATTCACCAGTGACGGCTCCGACCGGGCACCGGACCACACCGATCCGTTCGCCACTTGCGCCACCACGTACCCCAGGGCAATCAGGAAGACAGCAGTCCCGATGACGCTCCCCACCAATTGCCGCTTTCGCCCCCTGACCATGCAGGCGACGCACACTGCCAGGCAGAACCCGCCGAACAGGTACGAATAGAGCGCCTTGTCTCCTGGCGGTGCCGCGAAAAACATGATCACGGCAAACAGCCCGGCACATGAGCCAAGCAGTAGCCTCGAGACCGGGCTCAGTCCGGCATTGATTACTGCTGCGCTCAATCGGTGCATGAGCCATTGGTCGACGAGGTCATTAAGCAGGCACCTCCCCCCTAAGAGGCCGGCCACCAATCACCGAGCACCGCCGAGTTATGGCACCCGAGCGGCTCCCCCTCGGGTGACCACTCACCGGGATCCACCACCATGATCTGGATCTGATGCGCCCGTGCGGGTGGCGTATAGCGTGCGGTAAACGTTGCCGTCCACGGGGTCTCGCGAGTCGGATCATCGACGCGAGCCGTGCCCTTGAGCCAGAGCTGATCGTCCACCTCGACGATCTCCTCGATCAGCTCCGCCTCCGTCCAGTCCCCGCCAGGCTCCGGCAACGGTTGCCCGGGCGGCGACGCACCGTCGGTGACCCGGATGTAGAGACGCACGCCTTCGATGGGGTACAGCCCGTTACACAGCGACACCTTGATGAGGGCGCTCTCTCCCTCGCGTTCGGTACACGCCATCACGACACTCTCACCCTCGAGCTCCCATTCCGCGTCACCCTGGCGCACTGCCAGGGGCGCTTCCACCGGCACCGGCTCCGGGGATTCCGCAGCCGGCTCGGTCTCAGGCGCGGAATCAGGATCCCCGGTCAGGAACCGGTCGACGATGTCACGGCTGAAGCGCTCGTCCGTCGCGAGCACCAGCACGCGTTCAACATAAGGGTTACGGGGATCCAGGTGCGGCACCAGCCGGTCCACGCCGGCCTGGCCCTGGGAGTGGACCAGCGCACTGAACATGTCCAGCATGCTGAAGAAACCGTTGACGGTCTTCTTGCCCTTCCGATTCCAGAACTCGAAGAAACCATCGGGCTGCGGACCGTTGCTCAGATAGGGAACGAGATGGTCGAGATCCTCCGGGCCCATCTCCCGCGCCAGTTCGGTTACATCACTCGCGGGCGTCTCACCCGCAAGACACGCCGCGATGGCCGATTCGAGTTGTTCTTTATCGAACGCCATTACACCAACTTTTTGTGATTCCGGGCGCCGGCACGAGCCGCCGCCCGGATTTTTCTACGCCCGCGAAAGCGTGCGCATCAGCGGCGGGTTCTTCACTCGTTTGGCAAACCACAGAACGAATCCGAGCGTCACCAGACCACCGACGACGCCAACGCCGACCGGTCCGAGGAATTCGAGCACGCCGCTGATGACGCGCTTCAGCAACGCCTTGCGTCCGTCGATATCCACGTCCGGCGCATTCACCAGGGTATTGGCCATGATCACCAGCACGCTGGTGAGAAACGCGCTGAAGGAGACGAACACGGCGGGCTTGACGGCCGAGCGGAATGCCCCGTACTGCGCCTGCTTGTCCTCGAACCCCGGAAGCCTCTGCTTGAAGGCCGCCATCACTTCGCTGACGGTTGCCTCATCCTGGCAACTCAGCGTCTGGTTGGTTTTCTTCTTCTTGCCGTTCGTGTAATCGATCGAGATCATTTCCGAGGTCACGTTACATTTCACTCTGGAAATGCCGTTGAACTCGATGGCCACACCATCCTTCAGAATCTCCCCGACCTCGGCGTCGCTGCCCGCTTCACGCACGCGGCTCAGTGTCTCGTCGATCTCCTTGTCGCTCTTCGTGCAGATGAAAAGCGTCGAGTCCCCGAATACGACGACCGAATCGAAGACGGCGTCCCTGTTGTCAATAACCTGCAATGGTTGTTTCCCTCATTCCTGATAAGTGCCCCATGGCCGCCGAGCGCGAAAGCCCGAACCGCATCCCCCACGGAAATTCCCCGCGGTCCGCGCGTGCGCCCGACAACCCCAAATACGGATGCAGCGTTCTTGTGACGCCTTTCGACAAACCGTCGGAATTTATGCCCCGTACGCGCTTACTCTACCGGTTCGTCGGTCCGCCGCAACCCCTCGGGACCGAAATCCCTGACCAATACGCCGGCGGTGGCGCGAATCCGGGCCGATCGATCGCCGACGAACGGATTGCGTGGACCGACATACGAATGCTAGAAGCGGGCCCTTGTGCAACAAAGGCTAACCCCCATGCTCCGACTCAACGTTATCGTCGCCAGCACGCGGCCGGGCCGCGTCGGCGCAACCGTCGCTTCGTGGTTTCACGACTTCGCCCGCGAACACAGCCGGTTCGAGGTCCACTGGACGGATCTGGCGGACTTCGCCCTGCCCGTGTTCGACGAGCCCAATCACCCCCGGCAGCAGGACTACCGGCATGAGCACACCAAGCGTTGGGCGGAGAGCGTCGACGCGGCGGACGCTTACGTGTTCGTGACGCCGGAGTACAACTTCGGCCCGACCCCAGCGCTCGTCAACGCACTCAACTACGTCTACCACGAGTGGAGCTACAAGCCCGCCGCCTTCGTCAGCTACGGTGGCAATTCCGGAGGGATCCGGGCCGTTCAGACGACCAAGCTCACGCTGACGACGCTCAAGGTGATGCCCCTGATCGAGCAGGTCACCATTCCCATGGTGGCTCAGCAAGTCGACAACGGCCGGTTCACCGCCAACGAGCAACAGGAGAAGAGCGCGCGCACGATGCTCGACGAGCTCCTGCGGTGGGCGGAAGCACTAAGGCCTATGCGGGAGCGCTGACCCTGACCGGCGAACGCCCGCATCACTCGCCCTCAACGCGGCGGTCGCGTTGAGGGTTGCACTTCCGAACACCGTTCGAACCGGCTGCCGGGGAACGGCTTGCCACCAATCATCGCAAAGGACGCACTGACAACAGGGAGGCAATGGACATGCTCTTCGCGACCAACCGGACGCCCCGCCAGTCTCCGCGCACCCGGGTCAATCGCTCCATCGCCTTCGACCCACAGAACACGGCTGCAGCGCAGCACATGTTCTTCTGCGAGCGTAACGACGCCACCGACTATACCGAGGTCGGCAGCAAGGCGTTCTTCGAACGCCTGCGCGACCTGCCCGGCGACACGCAAGTGCTGCTCTACATCCATGGGTTCAACAGCCCCCTGGAGGAAATCGTCTTTCCGCGCGCCGAGCGCCTTCAGGCACTAATGGATCAGCAGGCGGATGCCGACGGTCAAGGGAACGGGGGCACACACGTCCACGTAGTCCCCCTGATCTGGCCGACCGACGACGACCACATTGTCGCCATTCTCGACGACTACTGGGGCGACCAACGTGCAGCCGACGCGAGCGGACTCGCATTCGCCCGAATGCTGGGCAAGTTCGACCACTGGCGCACGGACGCTGCCAGGCAGGCGCGGGCCAGGTGCCGCGCCACTGGCCGGCCGATGAGCGACTTTCTGTGCACCCGGCGCATCAACGTCCTCGCGCACTCCATGGGCAATCGCGTACTCCGGGAGGCATTGAAAATCTGGACCGAGGAATTCACCCGGGGACAAATGCCCATGCTCTTCCGTAACGTGTTCATGGTCGCTGCGGACGTGAGCAACAGCACGCTGGAAACCGACGGCGAGGGCCGTTACATACCGGACTCAGGGCGCAATGTGCTCGTGTATTACGCTGGCGACGACCTCGCCATGCCCGCCAGCAAGCTGGCGAACCTGCACCATCGTCCTGTATCGAACCGCCTGGGAATGACCGGTCCCGAAGACCTGGCGGCCGTTCCGAAAAACGTCTACGAGATCGATTGCGCCGACTTCAACAATGCCTTCGATCCACCGCTGGGGCATTCGTACTTCCTTGACGGGCCGAATGGTGCGGTGAGCCCGCTGCTGGAGCACATGTACCGGTGCATACGCGATGTCCGCGTACCGGATGACGGGAACCGGCACCAAAGGTTGCCGCCCCGCTGAAAAGCATCCAGCCCCGATACCGAGCTGACCAAACGGTAACGAGCACCATACGATTCGTCACCCGCGGCTCCGGCCCCCTGTACCCTTCAGTCAACAGGAGGCTTGCGGGCCGCGATGCAATGGCACTCAAAACCGAGCCTCACCTCGCCGTTCGTCCCCTGATACGGCCGAACCGCCTCGGCAACGCTCCCCCAGACCGCCTCCTGTCGCTCGGACGTCTGCCCCTCCAGGAGCCTCACGATGTCCCTCGCGACATCGCGCATGAAGCGCGTGTAGACCTCCGGGGAATCGTAGACGCACGTGCCCCGCACCTGCTCGAGTGCGATCTCACTGAAACCGGCCATGCGGAACCGCCGCTGGAGATCCACCGCGTCAGCGAGCCGGAAAATGTTCGGCTCACCAGGGGACGGCGGCCCCACACCGACCTCCCGACGCACCGTCATCCCCGCAATCGCGAGCCACGGCGAATGTTGTGGCTCGCTGAAAACGGCCATGGCGACACGTCCGCCCGGTTTCAGCAGCGCGTGGACCCGTTGCAGGCAGGCGTCGGGATCGGCCATCAGCATCAACCCCCAACGACATAGCGCCGCGTCGAATCCGGTCTCCGGGATGTTCAGGGTCTCGCCACTGGTCTCATGGAACGCGACGTTGGTGAAACCGAGCGCCGCGACCCGATCCCGGGTGAGCGCGAGCATCTCCGGCGAGAGGTCCGTTGCCACCGCACTGCCGGCGGGTCCGATGCGCTCGAGTGCGCTCACCAACGGCTCGCCATACCCCGTGGCAATGTCGAGGACCTTTTGCCCGGCTTCGAGGCGCGCCATGTCCAGCAGCCGTTCGTTGACCCCATGCGCCCCGGCCTCGATGGTCGACGCCCATTGCTTCCAGCCCGGCGCCGCCGAGTCCCAGCCCTGCCGGGCCGCCTCTTCCCACTGTGCTGGATCGAACGGACGTCCGCTCATGGTGCCACCTCCCACGGCGTCCGACGTGCGCGTCGGCGCGGTGATCTTTCCCGTATAGCCGGCAGCGCTGGTGTTGTCGACGACCGCGCATCCGGCATGTCGGCCAGCGCTTCGCGCTCGCTGATCTACAAAGGATGTAGCCACATCGTCGGCACGACAAAGCGCCGCCGGGCGGCTATGGTGCAGATGTTCCTCCTCGATGACGCTGGCAAGCGGCGGGAAACGATGAACGACCCGAATGCCACCACGGACCGGCGACACACATTGCGTGTGGTCAACGCACACGCAGGCGGCGACGTCGGCCGGGTGGTGCTGAGCGGCATCGGCCGCCTGCCGGGTGATACGATCGCCAACCGAGCGACGTTTCTCCGGGATCACGCCGACGGGCTGCGCCGGCTTCTGATCACTCCGCCCCACGGCGATCTCTCGCACTGCGTCAACCTGGTCGTTCGACCCGTAGCCGCCAACGCGGACGTGGGTCTGATCATCATGGGTACGATGGGCTATCCGGGATTCTCGGGCTCCAACGCCATGTGCACGGCGGCCGCGCTCGTGGAAACGGGAGAGCTGCCCATGGAGGAAGGCCGGCAGCCGCTCGTGCTGGAGACGCCGGACGGCGTATCCACACTGAGCGTCACGAAACGGTTCGAACGGGTGGAATCAGTGGCCTATGACTCGCTGCCGGGGTTCGTCATGGCAGACGATGGCGAAATCGCTCTCGAGGAATGGGGAACGGTACGCTACAGCTTGGCATATGGCGGAACGTTCTATGTGTTGATCGACGCCACGGCTGTCGCCCTCGACCCTGCCACCACCCCGGTTGGGCTACTGAAGCGGTTTTTCGAAGCCTTCTTCGCCGCCACCGCACCCGGCCTTGAGGTTCGTCACCCGGAGCACCACCACGCGCAACGGCTGACGCTGGGACTGCTCGTCGGCGCCACGGAACGAGAAACGGCGAATACACTCAATGCCCCCGTTGCCGCCTACATGGACCCGGGCGTTATCTGCCGCAGCCCTACCGGGACGGGAACCACCGCCCTGCTGGCCTGGCTCGCCGGGCGCGGCGCGATCGACCCCGGCACGACCGTATGCACCCGTTCGCCGTTCGGCAGCGAGTTCCGGGGCACTCTGAAGGGGTTCACGACGGTGGCGGGTCGCACCGCCGTGCGCACGGAGATATCCGGGCGCCCCCGCCTGCTCGCCGATGCCCGCGTAGTGGTCGACCTGGATGACCCGCTGATTGCCGATGACGGTTTGAGCCGGATACTCCTTGGTCCGGCCCAGGCTGTGGGCGATGCGAATTCGCAGCGGCCGGCATGATTCGGCCCGCGGCTGCTATGCGGACCGCTAATCCTCCCGCTGCATCTTCTCACGCCGTGCGATTTCCGCCGGCGTGGGCGGGTCCATGGCAAAGTCACCGGTTGTCACCGCACCGTTGCGCACATACCGCGCGATCACGATACCGTTAGGCGACACCCGACTGGCAACCAGTTCGAACGCCGCAGCCTTGGCACCAGCGTCAAACAGCTTCTTGCCGCCCCCGAGAACGACCGGGAACGTGAACACATTGATCTCATCGACGAGGTCCCCCGCGAGCAGCGTCCGGATCAGATCGGTGCTGCCTTGTGTGACCAGCGCCGGCCCGTCTTCCTCCTTCAGCCTGGCGACATCGGCCGCCGCGTCGCGGAGAACCACTGAACCCTTCCAGGTCAAGTCCAGGCCCTTTCGGGTCGCAACGTACTTCGTGATCGAATTGAAGGTTCTGGCAATGGAATCATCCGCGCCGCCTTCGGCGTACGGCCAGTGCGCCGCGAAAATCTCGTAGGTCTTGCGTCCGAGCAACAAGTCGAAGGGCTGACTGAACATCCTGTCGATCTCTTCGCCGAACACCTCGTCGACCAGCGGCGCGACCCAGCCGCCGTAGTTGAATCCGCCGGTCGGGTCCTCTTGTGGCCCGCCGGGCGCCTGCATAACGCCATCCAGTGAAACCATGGCGCCGACAATCACTGTGCGCATGCGCGCCTCCTCCAGGTATGCTTTCCCGCACCCAGTAGTCGATCGAGACACCGCACGATCGACATCGACTTCATATCCGGGCCTGCGGCGCCCCCGAGCAGGTCGCCAGATTTCCCGTTTCCAGGTGCGACAAGGACGGGAACGGTTGATGAGGGAAAACGCCTCCCCTCGGGCTATCGGTCGGACACTGGGCCAGGAAGATCACTACGCCGCCGACCTGTCACAGGCGGGCCTGTTAACCGGTAGCGCGTGGGCGGCGCAGTCCACTACCGGCGTACATTGGCATGAACGGCGTTTCGGATCGGCACGGATCCGCAGTTGAGTTCGAGGATCTGCTGGCTGATGCGGGGTTCGTGGAGCATTTCGGCGAGGGTTTCCGCAACGTCAGCGCGGGGTATCTGGCCGTGGCGCTCAGCGGGGCCGAGTGAGACGGTACCGACGCCTTGGCCGTCGGTCAGCAGTGACGGGCGCAGAATCAACCAATCGAGCTCGCTCCGGCTAAGCGCGATGTCTGCGTTCTTCTTTGCTATGAAGTAGTACTCTTCCTCGTCGCTGAGATTCCGCTCCCGCCACGACTCCGGGAGAACCGAAACGAGCGCCAGACGGTGAACTCGTGCCCGCAGGGACGCCTCGATGGCCTTGGTGACACCATCGTCATCGATCGCCTTGGTGATCGCCACACTCCCACCGTTGGACCCTGCGGTGAAAACGATGGCGTCAGCGTCACCGACGGCTACTGCCAATTCTTCCACACCCATGCTGGCGAGATTTCCGACGACCGCGTCGATGCCTTGCGTGGCGAGATCTGCCTGTTGTTCATCCCGGCGCACCAGCCCACGAACGGTATTTCCCCTGGAGAGAAGATTCTGGGCGAGCAGGCCGCCGATCTTGCCCGTAACCCCGATAATGAATACTTCCATCGTGACAGCTCCGCTCCCTTGCACACGCCGAAACGATCGCAGGCTTCCTCGGACCGGGTGCGCCTGTCGCTACCAACCTTTCGACAAGTATTGCCACTCAGCCAGTCTCCTGTATGCGGGCGATGACCTTGATCTCGAAGTCGAAGCCCGCCAGCCAATTCACCCCCACCGCTGTCCAGTTCGGGTAAGGCGGCGCGCCAATAACCCTGTCGCGCACTGCCATGATGGTCTCGAGCTGGGCAGCCGGATCGGTATGGAAAGTGGTGACATCCACGATGTCCTGAAAGGTGCAGCCGGCGGCGTCCAGCACAGCCGCGAGGTTGTCGAAGGCCAATTCCACCTGGCGCTCGAAGTCGGGTTCTGGCGAACCGTCGGAGCGGCTTCCGACCTGACCGGAGACAAACAGGAGGTCCCCCGAGCGAATAGCCGCCGAATAGCGGTGCGCCTCGTAGAGCGCATGTCGATGGGCCGGGAAGATCGCCTCGCGTTGGGTCATTGCTTCATTCCTCTCTAAAAAAATGGCAGTTCGCCGAGTGCGCGGCCTTGTCGCCGCTATCGGCGAGTACAGTCCCGGCAGCTGGGCCCATACGATCACTGGGTTCACTAGCCGGTGCGCTTTTTCATACGGGACGTATGTGAATAGATCACACATACGCCTCGTATGTCAATTAACATACCTGGCGTATATCAACATCACGTGAGAGGAGGTTGTCGTGGTCCCGAGACGACGTTCGGAGATGGTGGAGGAGACCCGCGCCCGGTTGATCCGCGCCGCGCGCTCGGCCTTCGCCGAGAAAGGCTATGCGGCCGCCTCCATGGACGATCTGACCGCCGAGGTCGGTCTGACGCGGGGCGCGCTCTACCACAACTTCGGCGACAAGCGCGGGTTGCTGGCAGCAGTGGTGGACCAGATCGACGCCGAGATGGCGGCACGGGCGCGCACGGTCGGCAGTCAAGCCGAGAGTGCCTGGGAGGGACTCATGGCGGAGGGCGTCGCGTACATCGAAATGGCGCTCGAGCCAGAGGTCCAGCGCATTGTATTGCTGGACGGGCCGGCCGTCCTGGGCGATCCATCTCAGTGGCCCAGCCAGAACAGGTGTCTCCAGGCGACGATGCAAACGCTGGAGACGTTGATCGCGGAAGGCACCGTCAAGCCCGTGGACGCCGAAGCCGCCGCCCGGCTTCTGAACGGGGCTGCGCTCAACGCGGCGCTTTGGGTCGCAGCCAGCGACGATCCGCAAAACGTCCTCGCCAAGGCCGTCGACGCATTTCGGTGCCTGGCTGCCGGTCTGCTGGCGTAATCCCGCCCTGCTCGTCAGACCCGGTTCGTTGAATCCCCCGCTCAGGCGTCCACGTAGGCCGCCAGGTGCTCGCCGGTCAGGCTCGAGCGGGCGGCGACCAGGTCGGCCGGAGTGCCCTCGAAGACGATCCGGCCGCCATCGTGGCCGGCACCGGGACCGAGGTCGATGATCCAGTCGGCATGCGCCATGACGGCCTGGTGATGCTCGATGACGATCACCGACTTGCCGGCGTCGACAAGCCGGTCCAGCAGACCGAGCAACTGCTCGACGTCGGCGAGGTGAAGGCCCGTCGTGGGCTCGTCGAGGACGTAGATGCCACCCTTCTCGGCCATGCGGGTGGCCAGCTTGAGCCGCTGTCGCTCGCCGCCGGAGAGCGTGGTGAGCGGCTGACCGAGGCCGAGGTAGCCCAGTCCCACGTCGGCGAGCCGGTCGAGGATCCTGTGCGCGGCCGGCGTGCGCGCCTCGCCGGCACCGAAGAACTCACGGGCCTCGTCCACCGACATGGCGAGCACCTCGCTGATATCGCGGCCGCCGAGGCGGTACTCCAGCACCGAAGCCTGGAATCGCTTTCCCTCGCACTCTTCGCAGGTAGTGGCAACGCTGGCCATGACGCCCAGGTCAGTATAGATGACGCCGGCGCCGGCGCAGTTGGCACAGGCACCCTGGGAGTTGGCGCTGAACAGCGCCGGCTTCACGCC
>CAZHBN010000011.1:0-29947 GCA_964530405.1 uncultured Ectothiorhodospiraceae bacterium | reverse complement strand
CACGCGGCAGGCACCCAGGCAAAAAAAAGCCCCCGGCCGGGGAGGCCGGGGGTGTTGCTTGCCGGGGATTGCATCGCAACAGACAGAAGGGTGTATCAGGAACGGAAACCGACGAATCACCAGGCCGGGGAGCCCTCGTGGCGATTCGCCGTGGCCAGAGGCCGATTTTCACGCTACGCTTCGCATGCTATCGGTGCAACGCATTTAACTTATAAGTACTATTCACCAGATGAATTTACGTGGCGTGGACCTCAACCTGCTGGCGGTATTCGATGCCATCCTCCAGGAAGGCAGCATTACCCGCGCCGCCGAGCGCCTGGACATGAGCCAGCCGGCCACGAGCAATGCCCTGAACCGGCTGCGGGCACTGCTGCACGATCCGCTGTTCGTCCGCCAGGCCCGGGGCATGACCCCGACGCCAAGAGCCCGACAGCTCGCCGAGCCGATCCGCGAGGCCCTGACCCTCATCCGCCACACCCTCTCCGAGCAGTGGCTGTTCGACTATGCCCATTCCGAGCACCGTTTCCGCGTGGCGATGAGCGACTACGGGGACTCGGTCATCCTGCCGCGGCTACTCGATCACCTGGCGCGGGTCGCACCGGCGGTGCAAGTGGACGTGGTCGCCAACGACCACCCTGCCGTAGCCACCGATCTGCGCAGCGGCGATCTGGATCTGGCGATCGGCAACCGCCCGGAGCTGGAGCGGGAGTTTCGCAGCGAGGGGCTGCTGGTGGAGCAGTTCATCTGCATGGCCCGCGCCGACCACCCGGGCATCCGCGACCGCCTCACCCTGCGGCGCTTCGCCGAGCTCCACCACGTGGACGTGAGCCACACCCGCTACCTTTCCCGGCGCATCGACGAGGCTCTGGCCGCGGAGCAATTGCGCCGCCGGGTGACAGCCACCGTGCCCAGCTTTCTCTCCGTCGCGCCCATTGTCGCCGCCACCGATCTGATCGCGACGATCCCGTGGCGGGCCGCCCGGGCATTCGCCGGCACCGGCGGTCTGCGCCTGATACCGCCACCGGTAGCGCTCGACGACGCGCCGGTACGGCAATACTGGCACGCGAGCACTGACACCGACCCGGCCAGCAAGTGGCTGAGGCGGACCATCCTGACGTTATGCCAGCGTCTCTAGATATCCTTTATCAGACGGTCACTGTATTCCCGCGCGTCATGGCACCACTGTCGCCTGGGCGATGTTACGCCTTCTCGCCGCAGGTCCCACTACGACTCGCCGCCGCACCTGACCCTGGCGAAACCGCTGCACTCGGACATTCGACGAAAATCTGATACAGGACACCGGGGGAGCTCATGGCCGCCACGGACAACTCCATCTCAGCGGAACGCCCCCACACCCTCGCTTACGCGGGGCTCGTGCTCACCGCACTATTCTGGGCCGGTAACGCCGTGCTCGCGCGCGGCGTCGTGGACGTCATACCGCCCGTGGCACTGTCGTTCTGGCGCTGGGCGCTAGCGCTGGCGGTGGTGCTGCCCATAGGCATCGGTCCCCTGAGACGGGACTGGCCGGTGGTGCGCCGGAACTGGCGCCGGATGCTGCTGGTCGCCGGCCTGAGCGTAGGCCTGTTCAACACGCTGCTCTACCTCGCCGCCGGCTCGACCACCGCGCTCAACCTCACCCTGATCAACGCCACCATGCCGATACTGGTGGCGCTGCTCGCCTGGCCGGTACTCGGCGCCCGACCACGTCCCGCCCAGGCTGGCGGTATCGCCTGCGCGCTCGCAGGCATCGTGATCATCGTCGCCGGCGGCCGGCTCGAGGCACTGCTCGCGCTGTCGTTCCGCCCCGGAGACCTGATCATGGTCGGCGCCGTGAGTGCCTGGGCGCTGTTCTCGGTGCTCTTGCGCCGCCGTCCGCTGCCCATGTCGGCGACCGGCTTTCTCACCGCGCAGATTCTCTTCGGGTTGCCACTCATTCTGCCGGCCTATCTGCTCGAGCTGGCACTGGTCGGGGGGTTCGACCTGACGCCAGCGCTTACCCTGCCATTCGTGTATGTCGCCGTGTTCCCGGGACTGCTCGCCTATGCTTTCTGGAACCACGGCGTCGCCCGCGTGGGGCCGTCCAGGGCGGCGATGTTCATTTACCTGGTGCCGGTGTTCGCCGCCGGCCTCGCTTTCCTGCTTCTGGGCGAATCCCTCGCGCCCTACCATGCAGTGGGAGGCGCGCTCATCCTTGCCGGGCTATACCTGGCGACCCGCGTGCCGACCACCGACTGACCCCGGCGCCGGCGGGCTCACCACTGGCACCGGTGACGGTTTGCGCCGGCGCCCGTGCGCAGTATCCTGCTGTCCCCACAACGCACTCGGCACCCGGCATGTACGAGGCCGCCTACGGACTACACACGCGCCCCTTCGCGCTGCCCCCGGACCCGGGGTTCCTCTTTCTCGGCAAGAGCCACCGGGAGGCGCTCGCCCACCTGGTTTACGGCGTGCGCGAGCGAACCGGGTTCGTTCAGCTCACCGGCGAAGTCGGAACGGGCAAGACCCTGCTCGCCAGAGCACTGCTGGAGCGTCTGCCCGGCGATGTGGACACGGCATGGCTGTATCGCCCGACCGACTCGGTGGAAGGGTTCGTCGCCGCGATTCTCCGCGAGCTGGGCGAGACACCCGCCGACGGCGCCGACAGCAACGCGCTGGTGGATCAGCTCAATCGCCGGCTACTGGCCGCCCATGCCCGCGGACGCACGACGGTGCTGCTCATCGACGAAGCCCAGACATTGGACTCGGCACTGATCGAGCAGGTGCGCCTGCTGACCAATCTGGAGACCCGCCGGGAGAAGCTCCTGCAGATATTGCTGGTGGGCCAGCCCGAGCTACGTGATCTGCTCGCCCGCCCCGCGCTGCGCCAGGTCGCGCAACGCATCACCGCGCGCTACCACTTGCGTGCATTGAGCCGTGACGAGGCCCGGGCCTATGTCCGCCACCGTCTGCGCATGGCCGGCGGCGACGAAAACCTGTTCACGGCACCGGCCATGCGCACGCTCTATCGCGCCAGCGGCGGTATCCCGCGGCTGGTGAACGTGGTCGCCGACCGCGCGCTGCTGGGTGCCTACGGGGACGGCGCCCGCCGGGTCAGGTGGCAGCACGTGCGCCGCGCGGCCCGGGAGCTCGAGCACGAGCACCGCCGTCCGCGACGCTGGCCGTGGGCGGCAGCCGCCGGCGCCGCCGTGATCATCGCTGCCGCGGGCTTGTGGTTTCTGCGCCCGGTGGGCGGCAACGACGCCACCGAGCAGCTCGACTCCCTGGCATCGATTCGGGAGTACGCCGCATACCGGCACCCGGGTGAGGCAGTGGCAGCGCTCGCGGATCGCCAGGGCGTGGCGGCGGGGACCGCGGACGGTGATATCGTGGACTGCGGGGCGCTCGACGGCTCGGGATTCGTCTGCCTTCATCTGCGTGGCGACTGGCAGGCGCTCACCCGGCTGAGACGCCCGGCGCTGCTCGAGCTCGACACCGGTGACAGCGCTATCATGGTACTCGCCGACGGCATCACCGCCGGGCAAGCCCGACTGTACCGGGATACGGCCGCACACACGGCGTCCCGGGACGTTCTCGCCCCGGCATGGCGGGGTGACTTCATGGTGCTGTGGCACCCGCCGGCACTTACGCCCATACCGGCGAGCGTCGGCGATCGGGGCGAGGCGGTGAGATGGCTGCGCGAACGCCTGGACGCGGAGGCACCGCCCGACCTGCAGGCACATTTCGACCGCCGCCTCGCCGAGCGTCTCGGCACATTTCAGCGGCGCCACGGGTTGCCGGATCACGGGCGCCTGGACCGCGCTACGCTGCTGTACTTGCTGGAGAGTCCCGACCCCGCCATGGAGGCCCGTTGACGTGTCCTACATCCTCGACGCGCTGCGCCGCTCCGACCGCGAACGCCGCGGGCTGGGCAACGCCCCGCCTGCACGTCCGCTACGTTACCGGTCCGGGCGCCGCTACGGCCTGATCGTGCTCGCGGCGGTGGTGCTCACCGCCGCCGTCGTCGCCACCATTTACCTGACACCACTACCAATGACGACACCGGAGCCGGCACCGACAGCGCTCGGCGGGCCCCGACACGGCGGCGCCGAGGGCCGAGAGGGAACCTCGGTGCTGGCACAGCTCGCCAGCGAGGCCGACTCACCCACGCAACCAGTGAGCGAGCCGGATCCCGAAGCGGGCGAGACTACGCAGCCCGCCTCCGGGTCGCAGCCGGACGAGCAACCGGCGCCGAAATCCGACCGGACCCCGGAGACCCCGCCCGATCCGGCACCGGAACCCGAGCGGACGCCGGCGCCGAAGCACGAGTCCGACCCGGGACCGGTCCCCGAGCCTGCCCCCGCCTACGCCTCACTGCCGGCGGCATACCGGCAGTCGCTGCCGGAATTCACCGTTAACGTGCATGTCTATGCCGCTCAACCGGACCGGCGCTTCCTGCTGGTGGACATGCGCCGCTACGGTGAGGGGGAGACACTGGCGGCCGGACCGAAAATCGAGCGCATCACCCCGGAAGGCGTCGTGCTTGCCTGGCGGGAGCGTGAATTTCACATGCCGGTGGGGGGCGGCCCCCGCGGATGAGCACGATCGCATGGATCGCCGCGGCACTGGCCCTGGCGGCAGTCTGGCAGGCAACGACCTGCGTTCGCTGTCTGCGGCGCCGGCAGCCCGCTGCGGCAACGCTGCGCGCGGGTAGCACCCTCGTGCTTCTGGCACCGCTCGTGGCGCTCGCACTGGTGGCCGCCCATCTCTACACCTGGCACCGTCTCACCGCCGAGGAAACCGTTGCCGAGCTCGCCGTGGCCCATGTCGACGGCGACCGCTATCGCGTCACCCTCACCCGAGCCGACGCGACCGAACCGGGCAGCTACCCCCTCCGGGGCGACGACTGGCGCCTGGAAGCGAGGGTGCTGCGCTGGCGCAGCACCGGGGAGCTCCTGGGGCTCGATACCCGCTACCGCCTGGAACGACTCGCCGGGCGCTATCGCGACACCGAACGTGCCCGCCGGGAACCGGCCAGCGTCCACGACCTGACGGCACCGTCGCTGCGCCCGCTGGAGACCGTCGGAGCCGGTCTCCTGAGGTACCTCCCCCTGGCCGACGCCCGCTACGGCAGCGCCACCTACCTCCCCCTCTCCGACGGCGCCCGCTACCGCGTCAGCATCGGCCGCGACGGCCTCATCGCGCGGCCAGTGAATGCCGTGGCGGAGGCAGCGGTGGAGCGGCGCTTCCCCTAAGATAGTGACAAATTGAAGGAGGCAAGCAGCAAGTGGCCAAGTTTGCCGCCTTCCTCTTTGCACTTTCCTCTTGCCGCTTTCCCCTCTTCGAGATCAGAAGTCGAACGAGTAAAAGATATCCAGCGCATTCGCCACGCCGCTCACTGCCTCCAGGTAGAGCTGCTCACTGAGGTAATAGCGCAGGGTGAGGGTGTTGGCCGGTGAGAATACGCCGACGCCGTAGCGCACCAGCAGGTTGGGGGCGATGTAGCCGCTGACGGCGACCTGGGTGTCCTCCCCGGTTCCGGTGGCCTCCATCTGGAAATCCTCGACGCCCAGCTGGTCGGCCAGCGACGAGCCCACGCTGCGTCCACCGAGCAGCCCCAGCCCGAGAGCGGCCTGGGCGACCAGCGCTTCCTCCGAGGGCGACCCGGATCCCGGCGCCCGGCCGGTTATCAGGTAGGTAAGCGCGTCGGCCTGGGCCATGGTCGGCTCGGAAAACACCGTGGCCTCGAGAGCGTCAGGCCGGCCGGTGACCCGAAGTCCGGCAAGCACCGAGTCGACCCGCCGCACCGCTTCCAGGCGGATTCGCGGCTCGGCGATGGGGCCGGCGAAAATGAACTCGCCCGTACGTATTTCCAGCCGTTGCCCGTAACGCTCGAAGGTGCCGTCCACCAGGCTGACCTCACCAAAGGCCTCGGCCCCGTCGGTGCCCACCTGGCGGAGCTGCAATGCGCCGGTGAGGCCGGCATCGGCGCCGAATCCGCTGAAGCGCACGTCGTCGCCGAGCACCAGGTACACGTTAGTGCTGAGCTTCAGCCCGCCCTCACCGGCGGCCTCTTCCTCACCGTTCTGTTCCGAGTCGACCACCACCACGTCCTTGGAAACGGAAACCGCCTGGGCCGGAAGCTCGCGCAGCGTGATACGGCCGGTGGGTACGGACAGACGGCCGTTGACGCTGAGGGACTCGCCGTCATAGTTGATGGTCATGGCCGGGCTCAGCGCCATGCGCACCATCGGCGGATAGGCGACCTCGAGCCCGTCGCCCACCAGTGCGACGCTCGCACTCACGCCATCCGCCCAGGCAACCGAGCCGCCAATGCGCGCGGTGCCCTCGCCGCTTCGCAGCCCGCCGTCGATGTCGGCAGCGTTGCCCTGGACGGTGGCGGTAAGCTCGATATCCTCGATGGGGATAGGCAGATTGGCGATACCGACCGCACCGTCACGCAGCCGGACTTCACCGTCGAAGGCCGGCGCTCGCAGCGCCCCCGACAACTCGCCGTCCGCGGACAGCGTGCCCTCGAGACGCCGTAGCTGTGGCAGAAACGGCTGCAACAGCCCGAGCCGGACCCCGTCCACGCTCACCTGGCCCGCCACGGGCATGCCGGCGACACGCGGGTCGACCCGCGCCTCCACATCGGCAGCGCCGAGCGCCTCGGAGGCGAAGTTCAACGCGAGGTCCGCGCCGTCATCGGTGAGGTCCGCCCGCAGACTCAACGTCTCATAGGCCAGCATCGCCGGCTCGCCGCCCTCGGGCACCGGGGCGCGGATACGACCCGGCGTCGTACGCGCTTCGAGCTGCGCCCGGGGCCAGCCGGCACCCGACCACTGTACCCGGGCACTGGCATCGACCTCGGCGCTCCATGCGACCTGTGGCGGCAGCCAGGGCTTCAGCGCAGCCACCGGAAAACCACTGAGCTCAGCCGTCGCACTGGCGCCACCCGGGCCGGCCCGCAGGGGCTCGGGCAGGCAAAGGCTCGCGCCGTCACGACGCCAGCAATGGCTGTCGAGCCGGACATCGCGGCTGGACGGGCGCCACGCGAGCGTCGGCGCACCGTCCAGTCGCCAGGCACCATCGGGCAATACCAGACGGCCGTCGGTGAGGCGCCCCGACCATGCGCCGGTGGCCGCCGTGAGTGCGCCGCGCAGGCCAAGCTGCCCGGTCACCGGGGCCTCGCCGCTCACGGCCAGCGAGAGGGCGTGGTCACCCAGTGTCCCATCGAAACCGAGACGTACCTCGCCCAGCGGTTCACCGCCACGCGCCAGGCCCGCCGCGCGCAGTCGCACCTCGCTCGCGCCACGCAGCAGCTCGCGCACGCTGGCATCGAGGGTAAGGCGATCGACACGCAAATCCTGGTACGCGATGCCGCCCCCCTCGATGTCGGCATTCACCGTCGGCGTGTCCGGCGGCCCGGTGACCGTCGCCGTCCCCGAGACGGAACCAGCCAGTCCCGGCCACAACGCAGCCAGCTCGGGCAGATCGAGCCGTGCCCGCGCGTCCCACTGGTCGGCGAGCTCACCGTCGACGGTAACCTCGTCGGGACCGCTGCGCAGACGCAGCCCGGAGAAGCGCCACACGCCGGCCGGCGTCTGGGACACACTGCCCTCGAGCGCCACCGGGTACCCCCGCAGCGTGCCTTCGATACCGTCGACATCCACGGAAAGTCGCAGACCTTCGGCAGTCATTGCCCCCGAGGTCGCAAGCTCGCCACCCAGCGTGCCATCCAGGTCCTCGCGATAGCGTCCGGGCTGAAGACCTTCGGCGTTGACCGTGGCCTGCCACTCGACGCCATCGGCCCAGCCGACCTGTCCATCCGCGCGCAGTTCGCCGCCAAGCACATCGCCGGCAAGCCGCTCGACCTCCGCGCTGCGCAGATCGCCTCGGGCATCGAGGCGCCAGTCTCCCGCCGGTATGGCCGGTCCTTCGACCCGGGTCGCCAGTTGCGCCGACCAGCTCGTCACGTCTCCCTCCGCCGCGAGCGAGAGTGACGGCACACGGACCGTGGGCGCTCCGGCGAGCGGCCACGCCAGCTCCGAGCCCTCGAGCTCGAGACGCCACGGGACACCCGCCGTGAACAAGCGCGCGTGGGCGTCCAGCTCGGCCTTCACGGCACCGGACAGCGCCATCGTCACGGACAGGTCAGCCAGAGACCCGTCGGCCTGCAGTTCCACCGTCTGCGGGCCAGGCAGCCCGGGCGGTGCGTCACTGCGTACCCGGGCGTGCATCGTCAACGCCCAGTCGCCCCCAAGGCCTACTTCACCGTTGGCCTCGATCCGCCCCTGCGGCGTTCGCACATCGAAGGTCTCCACCTCGGCGCGCCCGCCCACGGCCTCGCCGCGCACCAGCAACCGGCTTATCGGCCAGCGCTGCCCGCCCTGGACAAGGGCCGCATCAGTAAGCAGCAACCGCGAGACATGCACCGCCAGAGGCAACGACACCTCGGGAAGGGCGAGACGGAAATCCGCAGGCAGCGGTGCACTGCCGGACGACGCGACCGCGGGCTCCTGCCCCGCCCCCTGCGCGTCCGCCGCTGGTGCGGGCAGATGCACGCGCAGCCCTGACAGCTCGGTGGGGGCAAGACGCAGATCGGAAGCCCACAGTGACAGCCCGGTACGCAAGCGGTCGAAGGCGATCTCGCGATCGTCGATCCGGGCACGGCTATCACGCATGACCACGCTCGCCACCGCGATACGCAGGGGCACGGCAATCGCCGTGGTACCCGTGCTGTCAGCGGCATCGTCGCCAGCGGCGGGCATGGCAGCGGTATCCACGCCAATATCCAGCCCGCGCGTGGCGAGACGGTCAATGCAGACCTCGCCATCGAGCAGGCACATTGGGCGCCATCGCAGCGTTGCCTCGTCGACGGCGATCGTCACGCCCGGCTGCCGGTAACGTACCGCGCTGACGGTCAGGCCCTGCCAGAGGCTGCCGTCGGCGACACTGAGCTCGAGGCCGCTGACGAAGCGTTCGGCCAGCGCCGCGCCCTGGCGCGCTCCGGCGGTGGTCGTCACCAGCCAGGCCAATACGGCGGCAATCGCGGCGACCAGCAAAAGCGCCGCGAACAGGATGCGTCGGATCAAAGCGGTGGTCCCAGAGAGATGTGCAGGCGAAACGGCGGATCGGGTTCGCTCACGCCCCAGGCGAAATCCACGCGCACGGGCCCCACGGGCGAAATCCAGCGAATGCCGACACCGGTGCCCACTTTCATGTTGGTGTCAACGTCGTCGAAGGCGTTGCCGGCGTCGATGAACGCCGCCGCCCGCCAGCTCGGCGCGAAGCGGTAACCGTACTCGGCGCTGCCAGTTAGCAGATAGCGGCCGCCGATCAAATCGCCGTCGTCGTCCTCGGGCGCCAGGGTCTGGTAGCCGAAACCGCGCACGCTGCTGTCGCCGCCGGCAAAGAAGCGCAGGGACGACGGCACCGCCTCGAAGTCGTTGGTGGCGATGGCGCCGGCGTCCAGCCGCAACGAGACCTGGTGACGGTCAAGGTACGTTCGCAGCCATTTGGTCCCCACCAGCAGCCGCGCCATGTTGATGTCGGAGAGCAAGTGCTCTTCGGCCACTTCAAGGGAATAGCTCTGGCGATCCCCCCAGTTCGGATCGACACCGCCACGGGAACGCGTGCGCGAGAAGCTGATGCCCGGCATCAGCAATAGCGTTTCGTCCTCCTGGGCACCCTGGGTGAAATCCTCGTAGAGCAGCCGCAACGACTGCACCCGCTCCCAGCCGGAATCGAAATGCTGCTGGCGCCGCACCGCGAGCGTGTAGCGCGTGCTTTGGGTGTCCTCGAGATCCTCACTCTGTAACCCGGCCTGGAACTGCAGGCGGTCGTCGAGGGGATCGCGCAACGGAATGACGTACTCGCCGGTGACGTTCTGGCGCACCTGGGAGAGGCGCAGGTCCGCACCCGCGGTATGGCCCGACGCGTTGACCCAGTGACGCTCCCAGTTCACGCGCACGCGAGCGCCCTCGTCCGTAGAGAAACCGGCACCAAAGCCCACGGTATTGGGATCGCGGGCGGTCAACTTCACGCGCACCGGCACGGCTTCACCGGGTAACGCCTTGTCACGCTCGGTCACCACTTCGACATCACCGAAATAGCCGCTGTCGATGAGGTTGCGGTTGAGATCGGCGATATGGTCGGTGCGGTAAGCAGTGCCCTCCTCGTAAGGCACGAGCCGCTCGAGCAGATCGTCGTTGAACGGCACCTCACCGCGGAAATCCACCCGGCCGAGGCGGTAACGAGGGCCGGTGGCGAACACCAGCGTCACGTCCGCCCAGCGTTCGGCCGTGTTCACGGCGATCCGGCTGCGCTCGAACGTCGCATCGAAATAGCCGCGATTTAGGGCCGTGCTGCGGAGCCGGCTCTTCGCCGTCTCGTAGGCGCCATGATCGAGCACCTCACCACTGGTTAGCGCCAGGCCCTCGACCACCCGCTGGAAGACGCGATCGTCACGCCCGGCGCCCTGCAGCCGGACGTCGATATTGCGCAGGCGAACGGGTTCGCCGGGCTGCACTGTCGCCACCAGCCGCCAGCCGTCATCGGCGGCCTCGACCCGGGTATCGATGGTCGCGTCGTAGTAGCCCACCGCCTGCAGCGCCCGGCGCGCCACGTCCACGGCGCGGCGGGCATACGCCCGTGCCTCGCGTTCGCTGCCCACTTCCGGCGGTTCGGCGAGATACGCACGCACGTTCTCCAGCGCGCGCCCGGACGGGCCATCGACGCTGACCGTCAGCTCTGCGCCCCAGACGTCGTGACAGACCGCGAGGCCCGCCAGCGCCGCGAGCCACCAAGTTCGCCAATCCATGCTCAACAGTATGGCCGATCCGTTGTTCTTTGACCGATTGCAGTCCTACGGCACACCGCACGCACCCACGCCGGCGGCAACGGTCTGCATGCTATCCTCGGAGTTCCGACCACCGTAAGGCACGTACGTTCCTATGCACGCGAGCGAAGACGAGAGCCCGGAACGCGTCGACACCGACGAGCACCGGCTGCGGCTGCGCAACCTGCGGCTCTCCGACTACCCGGACGTCAAGCACATCATGGACCGGGTGTACGCGAATCTCGGCGGCGCCTGGACGCGCAAGCAGTTCGCCGCGCAGATCAACCGCTTCCCCGAAGGCCAGATCTGCATCGAGGACAACGGCCGCGTCGCCGCCGCAGTAATCTCCATGATCGTCGACTACGACCGTTTCGGCGACAAGCACACCTACGAGGAAATCACCGGCAACGGCTTTCTCACCAACCACGACCCCAACGGCGACGTACTCTACGGCGTGGACGTGTTCGTGGACCCGGACTACCGGGCCATGCGGCTCGGCCGGCGTCTCTACGACGCCCGCAAGGAGCTGTGCCGCAGCCTCAACCTGCGGGCGATCATCGCCGGTGGGCGCATCCCCGGCTACAAGGAACATGCCGACGAGCTCAGCCCCGTGGAGTACATCGAGCTGGTCAAGCGTCGCGAGATCCACGACCCGATTCTCTCCTTCCAGCTCGCCAACGATTTCCACGTGCGCCGCGTGATCACCGGCTACATGCCCGAGGATGCCGCCTCCAAGGCCTACGCCACCCTCGTGCAATGGGACAACATCTTCTACGAGGCCGACCGCAGCCCGCTGGTGGGCGGCCGCAAGACCTCCGTGCGGGTGGGCACGGTGCAGTGGCAGATGCGGCGTGTGACGACCTTCGACGACCTGATGACCAACGTCGAGTTCTTCGTCGACGCCATGGCCGGCTACAACAGCGACTTCATCCTCTTTCCGGAGTTCTTCAACGCAGCGCTGCTCGCGCAGTTCAACCAGGACGACCCGGCCGAGGCGATGCGGCGGCTGGCGCAGTACACCGAGGAGATCGTCGAGGCGATGTCACGCCTGGCGGTGACCTACAACATCAACATCATTCCCGGCTCCATGCCCGTCTATGACGGCACGGTGCTTTACAACGTCGCCTACATCTGCCGCCGCGACGGCACCACGGACAGTCAGTTCAAGCTCCACATCACCCCGGACGAGCGGTTCTACTGGGGCGTTCAGGGTGGCGACTCACTGCGCATCTTCGATACCGACGCAGGGCGTATCGGCATTCTCGTGTGCTACGACGTGGAGTTCCCGGAACTGGGTCGGCTGCTCGCCGACCAGGGCATGCAGATCCTGTTCGTGCCGTTCTGGACCGACACCAAGAACGCCTATCTGCGGGTGCGCCGGTGCGCGCAGGCACGGGCTATCGAGAACGAGTGCTACGTCGCCATCACCGGCAGTGTCGGCAACCTGCCGAAGGTGGAGAACATCGAGATTCAGTACTCGCAGACGGCGGTGTTCTCGCCGGCGGACTTCGCCTTTCCCCACGACGGCATCGTCGCGGAATCCACGCCCAACACAGAGATGACGCTGATCACCGATCTCGACATGGACCAGCTCATGCAACTGCGCGAGGAAGGCTCGGTGCGCAACACCCGCGACCGGCGCCTGGATCTCTACCGCGTGGAGTGGCACGACCAGTCCAGCGAGTGAGCGACGCGGTCATCACCGTCACTCGGCCACCGGGTATTTCCGGCGAACGGCCGTTAATCAAGCGCGGATGATGTTCTATACATGGATAGCCGGCGGAGTCCGGAATCCAGACCTCGCCCCCGTATTCGGTCCCATGGCTGCGCCGCCCGCCGGTGCGGCCGTTCGCTTTTTTGGGACTCACCGGGGGGCGCCCCGGTTCGGGACTCCCGGGAAAGCCGGCGAATCGCTCACTCGTTCGCTTGGGAGGACCCCGATGCCCACGTCACCCGGTACCGAGGAATTCAGCCGGTTCTTCGAACCCAACCGGCACGCCGCAATGGCCATGCTCAGCCAGATGGAACGCCTGGCGCACCTGCAGATGGATACCACCCGGCGCTGCGCGGATCTGTACCTGGATCAGTGCCGCGCCATGCTGGCCATCCACGACGGTCCGTCACTGTCGGAATTCGCCGAGCGCCAGCAGCGTTTCATCCGCGAGATCGGCGAAGCGGTAACCGACGAGCTTCGTACCCTCGGTGATCTCAACCGCAGTTTCGCCACTGAAATGGAACAGGTCGGCCGCGAGAGCGCCGAGGCGCTGCGCACGGCCGAGGAGAGCATGGGCGCGCAACACACCCAGTGACGCACCCGGGCGCCCCGGGTACCCCGGGGCGCCACTTTCCCGGCACTCGCCGGGATGTCAGCGAGGGCCGAGCTTCTGTTCGGCCAGCCACGGAATCATGCGCTCGAACGCCTGCTCGATCTGATCCATGGAGTTCGAGTAACTGATCCGGATCGCATTGGTGGTCGTGTCGCCGAAAGCATCCCCGGGAATCACGCACACCCCGATCTCCTCGAGCATCCGCAACGCCAGCTGGGTGGCGTCGGTGTGCGACGGCAGCGACGGGAATATGAAGAACCCGCCCTGAGGCACGTAGCCGCTGAGGTAAGGGGTTTCGCCGACGAGCTGCACGACACGGTCACGGCGCCGGCGGTATTCGGCGACCATGTCGTCGACACAGCTGTGGTCGCCGCGCAGCGCGGCGACGCCCGCCCACTGCCCCGGCGTGTTCGCCACCGTGGTGGTGAACATGTGATAGCGGCGCAGCTTCTTGATCGCACCCTGACTGGAGATCAGCCAGCCGATGCGCAACCCCGCCATGCTGTAGGTCTTCGAGAAGCTGGAGATGGACATCACGTGATCGAGATCCGTAGTGCAGGAGATCACGCTGGGGAACTCCATCTCGTCGAGCATGAGGTGGTCGTAGACTTCGTCCGCGAACACGTACACGCCCCGGTACGCCGCCTCCTGAACGATGGCCTCCACCGTCTCGCGGGGATAGACCGCGCCGGTGGGGTTGTTGGGCGAGTTCAGCACGATCGCGAAGGTACGCATGCCGATGGCATCGATGACCTCCTGGGGATCGATCTGGTGCCCCTGCTCCGCGCGGGTGGGAATGATCTTCACCTCACCGCCGTTCATGCGGATGAGCGGCGCGTAGAGCACGAACGTCGGGTCGGTGACGATGAACTGCCGCCCAGGCGCGGCGGTCGCCGTAAGCGCCAGGTACATGGCCTCGGTGGCGCCGGTGGTCACGAGGAAGTTGTCCTCGGAAAGCTCGCGACCGTAGCGGGCGCTGTAGTAATCGCGCAGCGAGGTGAGCAGCTCCGGCAGGCCGGCATCCAGCGTATACCCCGTCTGCCCGGCTCGCAGGGCGTCGACGTACGCTTCGACGATGTGCGAGGGCGTCGGGAAATCGGGCTGCCCGATGGACAGGTGGATAACATCCTCCATCCCGGCTGCCATATTGATCATACGGCGGATGCCGGGCATAGGGATGGCCTGCAGCGACGGGCTGAACATAGGCGCTGCAGTGTGTTCGTACTGGTCCATCTCCACCGGGTTGACCATCGCCGTGCCCCTCTTCAATGGCGTGGATTGTCAAGCCGACGTTAGTCCCCGCCACACGGGGGGTCAATAGCTGATTGCACACCCGAAAACCGCATATTGACGCGCTTCGCGGGGGGTGGGTAACGTCCGCTGAACGAGTGCCGCCAAAATGCTCGCCGCGACCGGCGGTCGCGACGGCCCGCCGGCGGCCCGCCGCCTTTCCAGCGCCCCCGAACCGCCGGGGTGCCGTAACAACCGGGAACTAGGGAGAGGAGCTCATGAGCGGTGTCACCGAGCTGGCCGGACTGACGGCCGTCGAGATGCTGGAAGGATATGCGCACGGCGAGCTCTCGCCGGTGGAGACGACGCAGGCGGCGCTCTCCCAGATCCGGCGGCTGGACGGGCACGTCAACGCCTGGTGCCACATCGACGAGGAAACCACCCTCGCCGAGGCCCGGCGTTCCGAGGAGCGCTGGCGCCGCGGCCAGCCCATGGGCATCCTCGACGGCGTTCCCACCGGCATCAAGGACATGTTCCTGGTGCGGGGCTGGCCCACCCGCAAGGGTTCCCGGGTCGTTCCCGATACCCCCGGCAGCGAGGACGCGCCCATCGTCGCCAGCCTGCGCCGCAACGGCTTCGTGCCGCTGGGCATGACCACGACACCGGAATTCGGCTGGAAGGGCGTCACCGACAGTCTCCTGTGCGGCCCCACCAACAACCCCTGGGACCCGACGCGCACGGCGGGCGGTTCCAGCGGCGGCAGCGCTGCGGCAGTGCCGCTGGGCATGGGGCCGCTCGCCCTCGGCACCGACGCCGGCGGTTCCATTCGCATTCCCGCCGGGTTCTCCGGGCTGGTGGGCCACAAGCCCACGCAGGGGCGAGTGCCGTTCTGGCCCACCAGCGCGTTCGGCGCGCTGGCGCACCCGGGACCGATGACGTGGACGGTGGCCGACACCGCCTTGCTGATGGACGTGCTCTGCGAGCGCGACCCTCGCGACACGACGCTGCCAGCGAACGCCACGGACTTCTTCGAGGCCATCGAGGGCGGCATTCAGGGCTGGCGCGTAGCGTTCAGCCCGACCCTGGGTTACGTGGACGTGGACCCGGAGATCGCCCAGACAGTCGCCGCGGCCGCACAGACGTTCGCAGATCTGGGCGCCTACGTCGAGGAGGTGGATCCGGGGTTCGCGGACCCACGGGAAGCCTTCAACGTGCTGTTCTACGGCGGTGCGGCCAACGCCCTGCGCCACTTCGACAGCGAGCAACGCGCCCGGATGGACCCGAACCTGATCGCCGTGGCCGAATGGGCCGAAGAGCTCTCCCTGCTCGACTACCTCGCCGCGCAGAACGAACGCGGCGCGCTCATCGAGCGCACCAGCCGCTTCCACGAGCGCTATGACATCCTGCTCACGCCCTGTCTGCCGATTCCCGCGTTCACCACCAATCGCGAGGTGCCGGAGAACTGGGCGGAGCCACGCTGGCCGTCGTGGACGCCGTTCACCTATCCATTCAATCTCACCGGGCAGCCCGCCTGCTCGGTGCCGTGCGGCTTTACCCGCAGCGGGCTGCCCATCGGACTCCAGGTAGTGGGCGCACGCCATCGCGACGACCGGGTGCTGCGCGCCGCCCACAGTTACCAGCGCGCCCGGCCGCTGACCGACCGCCGGCCAGCGCTCTTCGACGACGACACGGCCTGAGCCGGCGGTGCCCGGACTCAGGCAGGGAGCGAAACCATGATCGAATCGCCACTGCTGCCCCGTATCCAAGGCTACATCGACGGCGAGTGGACCACCGGAAGCGGCAAGACCATCACGGTGACCAATCCGGCCAACGCCGAGGAGCTCGCGCGCATCGACGGCATGGGCGAGCGCGAGACCCTCGCGGCCATCCGGGCCGCCGAAGGCGCCCTCGCCCACCGCGCCAGCCGCAACCAGCGCCGCCAGTGGCTGCTGCGCATCGCCGAGGTGCTGCAGGCCAACCGCGAGGAAGTCGGCCGTATTCTCACGCTGGAGCACGGCAAGCCCTGGAAAGAAGCCCAGGGCGAGGTGGACTACGCCGCGGGCTTCTTCCGTTACTGCGGCGAACACATCGACGAGCTCGCGCCACGCACTCTCGACGAGCATCCCAAGAACGCCACCTGGAAAGTCCATTACCGCCCGGCCGGCGTCGTGGCGCTCAGCACGCCGTGGAACTTCCCCATCGGCATGATTGCCAAGAAACTCTCCTCGGCACTCGCGGCGGACTGCGCGTGCATCATCAAACCATCGTCCAAGACGCCGCTGACGATGATCGCGCTGTTCACCCTGCTCCAGCGCGAGCTCGACCTGCCCCCGGGCAAAGTGAACCTGGTGATCGGGCCGGCGGGCGCGATCACCGACACCCTCATGGAACACCCCGCGGTGCGCGTGCTCTCGTTTACCGGCTCCACCGAGGTGGGCCGGGAGCTCATCGGCAAGGCGGCACCCGGGATCAAGCGACTCACGCTTGAGCTCGGCGGCAACGCCCCGTTCATCGTCTTCGACGACGCCGACCTGGACGCCGCCACCGAGCACCTCATCGGCAACAAGTTCCGTGGCGGCGGGCAGACCTGCGTATGCGCCAACCGCGTGTTCGTCCATCGCGACGTGGCCGAGACATTCGCCAACCGGGTCGCCGAGCGCGTGCGCAAACTCACCGTCGGTGACGGCATGGCCGAGGGCACCGATATCGGCCCGCTCATCGACGAGAATGGCGTTGCCAAGGTCCGTCGTCACATCGATGACGCCGTGGCCAAGGGGGCGAAGAGAGTCGTCGAGCAGGACGTCTCCCACCTGCCGGGCACGTTCTCACCGCCCACGGTACTGCTGGACGTTCCGCGGGAGGCCATCTGCAACGTCGAGGAGACGTTCGGCCCCCTGGTGCCGATGGTGACCTTCGGCGACGAAGAGGAAGTCATCGCCGCGGCGAACGACACGGAGTTCGGGCTGGCCGCCTACCTCTTCACCGCCGACCATGACCGCGGCCAGCGGGTGATCGAACGTCTCCATTTCGCCCATGCCACCCTCAACACCGGAACGGGCCCGACCCCGGAGGCGCCGTTCGGCGGCATGAAGCAGTCCGGCTACGGCCGCGAAGGCGGAATCGAGGGACTGTTCGAGTTCGTCGAGGTGCAGACGGTGCCGGTAGCGGACTGACCGCCGCCGGCTTTGGGTCAGGCGTAGCGGACTGCGCTGCGGCGCACCGTTACGCCGGCCAGCACTGAGGCGAACACCACCCAGGCGAGCAGGAAGCCGGCGGCACCGGTAACCGTGACGCCGGCGTCCAGGAGAGCGCCGAGGAGCCCCGGGGCCAGGGCTGTCGCCAGGACCATCAACGCCTGCACCAGCGCCCGGATCGCCCCCAGGTGGCGAGTCCCATAAAGCTCGGCCCAGAGCGCCCCCATCAGCGTGCCGGCCACCCCCATGCTGAGCCCGGCACAACCGAGATACAGCGGCGCCGCCCAGCGGCCCTCTCCGGTAACGAGCACGACCAGCCCGAGCGCCAACGGTGCCAGGAACACAGCCAGCAGATGCTGGGCACCGACCCGGTCCACCAGCGGTCCGGCGAGCACCAGGGCCGCGACGTGGGTCACCGCGAACGCCGAAAAGCTGCTCGCCAGCCACGCCAGCGTCCACCCTTTCTCGGCGGCCAGGGGCACCTGATGGAAAAACAGGGCCGTCATGATGAACGGCGGCGCCATCACCGCCGGCAGCACGCCGTAGAACCGTGGGTCGCGCAGCATATCGCGTCGCCGCCAGTGAGTGCGGCCGTCGTCACCGGATGCCTCGCTCGCCTCCCGTGCGCGGTGCGCCGCGACCCGTTCGTCGTGCCCCCTGAGCAGCCACAGCGCCAGCGGCAGCACGCCCACGACCAGCACCGCCCCCATGCCCACCCAGGTACCGCGCCATCCCAGCCAGCCCGCCAGGGCAACGAGCACCGCCGGAAATACGCCCTCCCCGAATGGCAATCCGAGCGTGGCGATACTGATGGCCGTACCGCGTCCCTCCCGGAAATAGCGGGCCATGGTGGTCTGGGCCGTATGCATCATCAGGCCCTGACCACAGACCCGTAGCAGCAGGAAAGCCAGGCCGAGTGTCAGAGCCCCCTGGGCACCGGCGAGTACCAGGCAGCCCAGAAACGCCCCCGACAGCACGGCCGCGGCGAACCAGCGCAGGTCCACACGATCGAGCAGCCGGCCGAGCCAGATCAGGCTCACGCCGCTGATCAGCGTAGCCGTGGAGTAAATGAGACCGAACTCGCCATTGCTGAGCGCGAACGCCTCCCGCATCTCGCCGCCGAACAGCGAGATGAGATAAGTCTGGCCGTAGCCGGAGAGTGCGGCCAGCAGAAAACCGAAGCCGAGAAAGCGGCGGTTGTCACGAATGAAACGCAGATAGTTCACGCATTCCCCCAGACGTGCGGATTGCGGCGGCCGGAGACGCACGACGCAAAAGGGGCGCCGACTCCATGTCGACGCCCCTGCCTCCGGACCGGGTATTATAACGCCGCGTGGCCGGCGTCCACGCGGCTGGGCCGCGGCCCCGTCGGGAGCGGGCCCTAGCGGGTCGCCTTCAACGCCGCCTCGAACTGGTCGACCGCCCAGTCCACCTGGTCGCTGTCGACGATCAGCGGTGGCACCCAGCGCACTACCTGACCGCCCCAGGCGCCGCATTTGATCAACAACAGGCCGCGCTGCTCGCACTCCTTGATGAGACGCGCCGAGCGGTCGCCGTCGGGGCGACCGTCACCGTCCACCATGTAGGCCCCCAGCATCAAGCCCATGCCGCTGACGTTGCCGATCTCCGGGTAACTCGACTGCAACGCCTCCAGGCGCGAGCGCAGTTGCGCGCCGCGCTCTCTCGCGTTGTCCACCAGCCCCTCGTCGCGGATCACGTCGAGCGTCGCGTTGGCGGCGGCACATGCCACCGCATTGCCGCCGTAGGTGCCGCCCTGGGAGCCGGGCATGCCGAGCTCCATGAGCTCTTCCGGCGCGGCCATCACCGACAGCGGAAAACCGCTCGCCACGCCCTTGGCGGTGACGATGATATCCGGCTCGATGCCGAAGTGCTCGAACGCCCAGTACTTGCCGGTGCGGCCGTTGCCCGCCTGCACCTCGTCCATGATCAGGAGGATGTCATGGCGCTCACAGCGCTCCTTGAGCCCCTTCATGAACGCCGTGTTCGCCGGGATATAGCCCGCCTCGCCCTGGACGGGCTCGATGAGCATCGCCGCGGTCTCCTTCGGTGTGCTGCGCGTCTGCAGGATGAGATCCAGCTCCTTGAGGCAGAATTCCGCGGTGGTCTGCTCGTCCCAGCCATACCAGTAGGTATCCGGGAACGGGGCGAATTCCACGCCACCCATCATCGGCTGCAGGCACTGACGGATCGGGGCGCTGGAGCTGGTCGTCGACAGCGACCCCATGGTTCGCCCGTGGAAACACCCCTGGAAGGCGATGATGTTGGGGCGCCCGGTCGCGTGGCGGGCGAGCCGCAACGACGCCTCCACCGCCTCGGTTCCCGCGTTGGCGTAGAAGAACGTATCGATGAGCCGCGGCGTGAGCTCACCGAGCTTCTCGGAAAGCTCGAGGATCGGGCGATGCTTGACGATGGCGTACTGGGCGTGAACGATCTCGCCGACCTGGCGGCGCGCCGCCTCCACGACCTTCGGGTGACAGTGGCCGGTGCTGAGCACGCCGATCCCGGAGCTGAAGTCCAGGTAGCGATTGCCCTGCTCGTCGAAGATGTACGCCCCTTCGCCGCGCGCAGCAACGATGTCGCTCGACTGCTTGAGAAGTGGCGAGAGATGGCCGGTGTTCTGGCTCATGGAACGCCTCCTGGTCGGTTCGCAGATTCCGCGCGGCACGCGGGGATGGATAACCGGTTTTGGTCCTGCCCTGGTTGCGGGTCCGGTCACGGTGCAGCGTGAACGGACCCGCAACCAGGGCAACGAAACAATAGAGACGCGCACGCACGGCAGCGCCGCTCTCGTGGGGGGGCCGCACCCGGGTGCCGTGCTCGGCGAGATCCGCCGCCACGGCTGCGCGCAGCCGCCGCCCCGCTTCGGCCGCAGCCGGGTCCTCCTCACCCATCCAGTCAAGCATCATCGCGGCGGTGAGCAACATGGCCTGCGGACCGGCGCAGTTGCGACCGGCGATATCCGGCGCGCTGCCGTGGGTGGGCTCGAACATGGGCGGTTGCGAGCGATCGGACGGATTCAGGTTGCACGACGGTGCCACCCCCATGCCGCCGGAAAGCACGGCGGCAAGGTCGGTGAGAATATCGCCCTGGAGATTGCTGGCGACCACCACGTCGAACGCCCAGGGGCTGGTGACGAACTTCATGCAGGCAGCGTCGACGAGCTCGTGGTGGCAGGCGATGTCCGGATAGTCGCGCGCGACGGCCTCGAACGTCTCACTGTAGAGCTCTCCCCAGTACGCCAGCGCGTTGCGCTTGGTAATGAGACATACCTGCGCCTGGGCGCTGCTGCCGTCGGGCAGCGCGAATGCCCGATAGCTGCGCTGGCCCGCAGCACGCTCCGCCGCGCGCAAGCGCGCCCGCTCGAAAGCATGGCGGATGATCCGCTCGGCACCGCGGCGTGTAAACACCTCGACCTGGGTGGCGACTTCCGCGGCACTGCCGGAGGCGAGCCGTCCGCCCTGGCCGACGTACTCGCCCTCGCTGTTCTCACGGATCACCAGCATGTCCACGTCCTGTGCCCGAGGGTCGGCGAGAAACTGCGGGGCACCGTCGAGAAGCACGGCAGGTCGCTCGCACGCCCACTGGTCGAATCCCTTGCGAATGTCGAGCAGCGGTGACAGGGACACCGCATCGGAGAGACGGTAGCGGTCGGGATCATCGCCAGGGCCGGGATCACCCAGTGCCCCCAGGAGGATGGCGTCGAAGGCGGCGAGACGCTCGCGCCAGTCCTCCGGCCACAGTCTCCCGTGCTGCCGGTGCCAGGCCGTGGAAGGCCATTCGAAGCGCTCCAGCTGCAGTGACGGTCCACCATGGTCGGCAAGGCGCTGGAGCGCCGCCACCGTCTCCCCCATCACCTCCGGGCCGATGCCGTCGCCGGGCAACACGGCGACGCGCCATGCCTGTCGCGCCATATTGCGTCTCCATTACCTGAGGTCAACGGGGCCAAGTACGACACAACGATAGCAGACCCGAGCCGACGAGCGGACGATAGCGCTTATTGCACCGCAACATCGGGACTGATATGTTGCACCGCAACAGCAAACCAATAAGGAGGTGCTGTGATGTACGAAGAGATGACCCAGAAGTTTTTCGACCAGTTCCAGAAGGCGGGCGAGCCGATGCGCCGTTTCGCCGAGCTGAGCCTCACGCAGGCCGAGAAGCTGGCCCATTTCCAGCTCGACGCCAGCCGCGCCTACGTGGATCTGGGCATCGAGCAGCTGCGCGCCGCCACCAGCGTCCGTGACGTGCGCGGCCTGCAGGACTACGTCAGCCGCCAGCAGGAAGTGGCGTCCACCGTGGGCCGCCGGCTCACCGACGACGTCGAGACCCTCGCCGGCATGGGCAAGGACTTCTCCGAGGCCGCCGGCAAGCTGGCCCAGGAGAACGTCGACGCCGTGCGCCCCCGCACGTCGGGCAAGGCTGCCGCGTAACACGCCGTCCCAAGGGATTCCGGCGACGCCCCGCACACCGCGGGGCGTTTTCTTTGGTACATCCCATACTCGGCCCCGGCGACATCGGATCGTTCCAGCGCCGGCATGGTCGGAGCTTCCCCCGACACGACGCCTAACTCCCGCTCTGGCGGCAACCATCCGAAGCAGCCACGTGCACAGGCATGGCCGCATCCGGCGCGCACCGCGTAACCGGGTCGACCCGTCATCGTACGCGCCAGCGCAGCCTCGAAAGGCCGTAGCTGCGCTCCAGGGGATCCAGGATCACGCCCGACAGCGCCGCGTCATGGGCAAGCGTGTGCTGGTACCAGGCGATCGGGAGCACGGGGAGCTCGGCCTGGAGCGCCTCGACCACCGCATCGATGGCGATGCGCCGTTGCGCCGGATCGCGGGTTGCGGTCGCCGTCCGCAGTGCCTCGCTCACCGCCGGTGCGTGCCAGCTCATCGCGCCCCAGTCACCGCCCCCGTTGGCGAAATCGTCGATCGCAGTGACCAGCGGGTTCGGTGTCAGGCCGTAGTTGCGCGCGTATAGCGCCACGTCCAGAGATCCATTCCGGTGACCCGCGGGGATATCGGAGGGATCGCCGACGGAGACATCCACCTCGACGCCGATGCGTCGCCACTGAGCCCGAAGAGCGGCCGCGATCAGCGGCAACTCCGGCCGGTTGGGAAAGGTGCGCAGTGTCAACGTGAAGCGCTCGCCGTCGCGCTCCAATATGCCGTCCTCACCCGGCTGCCAACCCAGGCTGGTCAAGAGCTCTCTCGCTTTCCCGGTATCATGGGCGAGCGCCTCGACCGTTGCGTCATGCCAGTCCGCGAGCACCGGCGGAAACAACTGGGTCGCCGCGGCACCGGGAAAACGCAGGATGCCCGCCGCAATCCGCCGGCGATCGATGGCGAGGCTGAGCGCCCGCCGCGCCTCCGGCTCGGCGAGCGCCGGACGCGAAAGGTTCAGCTTGACCATGAGCACGCGCGGGATGGATACCGCCTTTGTGGCCACGCCTTCGAGCCGGGAGAGCCGCGTATAGCCCGCGGGGTCGAGTGACATCGCCACGTCGGCGTCCCCGCGCTCCACCATGAGCGCGCGGGTTTCCGCTCGCCTCACCGAGACGTAGCGCGCACGCTCGATGGCGGGCGCCTTTCCCCAGTACCCCGGGAACCGACGGATACGCAGGGACGCCGGCGCTTCCACGGACTCGACGCGGAACGCTCCGGTGCCGACGACCCGGATGACCGCGCCGGTCTCGTCGAAGGAGGCGGGAGCCAGTATGACGGTGGTGTAATTCGCGAGCAGAGAGGGCAGCGCGGCGAACGGCTCATCCAGCATGAATGCCACCGCACCATCCTCCGCCGCGATGCCCGTTATCGGCGCGCTGCGGAGCACGCCCGGCCGGTGCAGCGCACGCCGAAGGCTCGCCGATGCCGCCTGCGCCGTCAGCGGAGTCCCATCGTGGAACGACACACCGTCACGCAGCCGAAACGTCCAGCGTCGACCGTCCGCACTAACCGCCCAGCGCGTGGCAAGCCCGGGACGCAGCGTGCCGTCGGTGGAAGCATCCACCAGCGTCTCCGCCACCCCCATACGCTGGAACAGGTATCCGTTGTACGACGGCTCGACACCGGAAACGCGCCAAGGCGCAACGACAGTGACACCGTCGGACGATTCGGCCCACGCGTTCACACCGGCACCCAGGCAAACGACCAGACAGAGGGCCGCAGCGGCAGCGCGACGAAAGGTTCGAGGCATTACCAACATTCTGCGTGCCGGTAGAGCATCTGAAATGACACGTACTCCTGCGGCTGCGGGTCAGCCCCTTCCACACCACCGCCAAAGGCTACGGGCACACCGTCACGCTACGGTAGCCGCTCGAATCAGGTGGTGGCCATCCGGTCCACATATTGCGGTTTCGGCTTGCGCGCCAGCACCTCCACACGGTCTCCCAGCCGCACGGTGCCGGTAATCCGGGGCACCAGGTGCTGGCCAAAGTGGACTTTCCCCGAATCGTCCCGACGAAACCCCGCCAGGGAGCGGAAAGGCTCCCGATCCGCCGAGGCTTCACCGCGCTGTGGGTCCACCGTGGTGAACACGCAGCGACTGCAGGGCGCCACCACCTCGAAGACCGCACCGCCGATGCGCACCTCGGCCCAACCGTCTTCCTGGAAAGGCTCACCGCCGTCGATCACCAGGTTGCTACGGAAGTGCAGGGCCGTGACGGCGCGTGCAAGTCGCCGGTTGAGTGCTTCCACACTCGCCCGGGAGAGGCCGAGCAGCGGAAAGCGGTCAGCGAAGCCCAGGGGCTGGTCCGGACGTCCTTTCGTGGCGCGATGGGAGCGCGGCCCCATGAATCCCAGCCGATACGGCCCCCCGAGGAACTCACTGACCCAGGCATCCGCGTCGTCACCGCAGGACTGCGCCGCGACGGTATCCCGCCAGACCGTCACATCGTTGTAACACGGTGCCAGCGCGCTGGTGTCCACTTCCAGCGCCGGCATGCCGGGCGCCTCCAGCCGCAGGCGCCGACCGTCGAAATGCGGTCGAATACGCGTCATCGCGGGAATGCGTCGTCCGGTCACAAACCCACCATCGGCGTCCGTTACCAGGAAGCGACGGTCACCCATGAGCCCGGATGGCGCGACCTCCACCGCCTCCAATTCCATGGGTCCGCAAGATTTCACAGGAAAGACGTTGATCGCCGAGACTTGGGGCGGGAGACTCATCGGGATCGCTCCTTGCATTGTTGCCGCGCCCGGCAGAGTATCACCACCGGTGGTTTCGGCGCCTGCGCAGCGGGCTGGTAGAATCGAGGCATTATCTTGGAGCGGTCCGCCACGGCGGACAGGAGCGAACCATGCAGGCCCAACCCAACGAACCGGTCGTCTTCGAGCGCGACTGCGATGCCGCGCTGATCCCCTCGGGCGATACCGGAGTGATCCCCAAGGGTGCCGAGGGCATGATCACCCAGGCCCTGGGGGGGAGCTATACGGTCTATATCCAGGGGAACCTCTTCCGGATCGACGGCAAGGACGCCGACGCCATCGGCAAGGAGCCGGAGCCGTCGCCGGAGCTGCCCGACGACGCCTCGGATTCGGATGTAGAGCAACTCGTCTGGGATCAGATGCGGCGCTGCTACGACCCGGAAATCCCGATCAATATCGTGGAGCTGGGGCTCGTCTACACCTGCAACATCCAGCGCAACGAGGACGGCAGCCGTCGCGTGGACATCGACATGACCCTGACGGCTCCGGGCTGCGGTATGGGCGACATCCTCGCCTATGACGTGCGCGAGAAGGTGCGCCAGGTGCCCACCGTGGAAGAGGTCGCCGTGGAGATCGTTTTCGAGCCGCCCTGGTCGTTCGAGATGATGTCCGATGCCGCCAAGCTGCAGACGGGGATGATGTGACCCGTTTGCCGGGAAACGCGGACGACACCCACACGCGGAGGATCAGACAATGCGCAAGACGCTGACCAGCGCCGCCATAGCGCTGACCCTGCTCGCTGGAATCGCGGGTTTCTCCGGTGCCGAGCGACTCGACCGCAGCGTCGAGGCCGTGCGCGTGCAATGGAGCACGGTTCAGGCGCTACCGCCCGGCGAGCTCAAGCGCGCGGGCATCTCCGCGCTTCGCCACGAAACCGCGCGTCTGCTGGCCCAACACCCCGACAATCGTACGATCCGGCGCTGGCACCATCGCGTCGCCCGCACCCAGCAGTCGCTCTGGCGGCAGGAACGGCGTCACGCCGAATACGCCTCGTAAGGGTGGAGGACAGCCCCCGCCCCCCGGGCGGACACGGTGCTCAAGCAGCCCAGTGCAACAGCAGGACAACCGGCACGGCGGCAAGGACGTCATCCAGCATGATGCCGATTCCCCCCGTGACACGGCGGTCGAGCACGCGAATGGGCCAGGGCTTGAGAATGTCCAGCACGCGAAACAGGACCACCCCCACGGCCACGGTGAGCACATCCGGCGGAATGGCCCACAGTGCGATGGCGAGCCCCACGAACTCGTCCCAGACGATCGCCGGATGATCGTGTACCCCCACCGCGCGCGCCGTCTCGCCACAGACCCAGCACCCCAGCACGAAAGCCCCCGCCACCACCAGGGCGTACCACAGAGCGGGCAAGTGCATCAGCGCCCAGACCAGCGGCGCGGCAGCCACGGTGCCGGCCGTCCCCGGCGCCCTCGGCACAAGGCCCACGCCGAACCCAATGGCAAGACACTGGCGCGGGTCGTGAAGACGAAAAACCGCCTTCATCCCTCCTCTCCGGAGAAGTGCCGGTAGCCGGTACGGTGTATGGCCAAACGCCGGCCATTGGCGTCGTGCACTGAAACACCGGCCGGTCCTTCAACCACCTCACCGATCCGGGTAACCGGTGTTGCCGCGGCATGGGCGACCGCACGCACCTGGTCACCTGCCGAGGCGGGTGCCGTGAAAAGAAGCTCGTAGTCGTCCCCGCCGCTGAGAGCGTAGTCCCGCGCAGCCGCCCCGCCCACGCTCGCCAGGGCCTGCGAGACCGGCAGACACTCCGCGGCGATGCGCAGGGCCACCGCGCTACGCGCGCTCAGGTGACCGGCGTCGGCGACCAAGCCATCGGAGATATCCACCGCGGCAGTCGCGACACCACTCAGTAAACGCCCCAGGGCCACGCGCGGCTCGGGCCAGTGCAGCCGCGCGACCAACGTCTCCGCCGCCTCGCCGCTGCGCTGTCCGGTCTGCCAGAGTGCCAGGCCGGCGGCCGCCTCACCGGGAAAGCCGGACACCCAGAGGTCATCGCCGAGGCGAGCACCATCGCGGCGCATCGGCCGTTCCGCGTGACCGGCGACGAACACCGACGCCGTGATGCGCTCGCCACGCGTGGTATCCCCGCCGACCAGAGCCACCCCGTGGGCGCGGGCGAGACCGTCGAGCCCGTCACGCAGGTCGGCGAGCCAGGATTCGTCCACATTGCGCAGCGTCAGTGCCAGTAACGCCCACGCGGGCTCTGCGCCCATGGCGGCGAGATCGCTGAGGTTCACCGCCAACAGCTTGTGGCCGACGCTCCGGGCAGGGGCATCCGCGGGGAAATGGACATCCTCGATGAGTGTGTCCACCGCCAGCGCGAGCGTCTCGCCACCAGCCTGCACGAGTGCGGCATCGTCGCCGGTGCCGAGGGACACGTCGTCGCGGCTCGCGCCCAGCCCGCTGAAATAGCGCTCGATGAGGCCAAACTCGCTGAGGGGCATAGAGGGCGGTCTCAGTCGCTGAGCAAATGATGGCGCCAGCGGCTACCGGCGGGTTTCACGAACTCTCACGAAACCATTCCGGGTAGAGCGTTCCGATGGCTTCACCGCCGGCACGCCAGCCGTGGCACGTATCGAGCAACGCCGGACGCCGGCTGCGGGCACGCCGCCCGGGATAGATACTCTGAAACGCCGTGGTCGCCAGCGGCCGCAGTAGCTCGAAGAGGTGGGTACAGCCCGCCACCCCACCGACCCGCTCGCGCACTGTCTCCATCCAGCCCGGCGCGATACGCAGCCCCACCAGGGACTCGAACGCCCGCGTCGCGCCCGGGCAGTCCGGAAACGGCGTTGCATCCATGCTCGCGGCCACTTCACGGATCACGAGCCATTCATCCAGAGCGACACGCAGGGCCATGTCGTGGACCGGCTCGCCGGGTGAGAGCTCGCCGCGCAGGCTCAGGTGAAACGTCTCGGCCTTGGTGTCGACCAAGTACGCCTCGAGCTCCCAGAGCCCGTCATCACGGCGGTAGGCGTGCACGTCCACGCGGCGGTGGTGCACGGGGCGGCGTGCCTCGGGAGATGGCAACGGCACCGTATCAGCCCCCGCCCTGCTCCAGCTCGGCGCGCCGCAGTTCGCTCTCGTGGCCGACACGATCGAGTACGCCATTGATGAAGCGATGGCTCTGCTCGGCACCGAAGCTCTTGGCGAGCTCCACGGCCTCATTGAGGACCACCCGGTAGGGGACTTCCATGCGCTCCAGCAGTTCGTAGGCGCCGAGCCTCAGGATCGCCTTCTCCACGGGATCCAGCGTGGTGAAGGGACGGTCCAGGTACGGGTCGATGACCGCGTCGAGACGCGAGACACTCGCGGGCACGCCATGCAACAGCACCGAGAAGTAGTCCAGGTCGATACGACCCATGCTGTACTCCTCCAGGAACTGGCGCTCGATACTGGCCAGATCCTGACCGGCTACCTGCCACTGGTAGACCGCCTGCAGCGCACGCCGACGCGCGCGGCTGCGCCGGCGATAGTCCTGGCGAGGGGTATTCGGGCTCATCGACGCCTCAGTCCAGACGGCGCAGGAGGCTGATCATCTCCAGCGCCGCGAGCGCCGCCTCGGCGCCCTTGTTGCCCGCCTTGGTGCCGGCACGCTCGATGGCCTGCTCGATGCTGTCGGTGGTGAGCACGCCGAAAATCACCGGCAGATCAGCCTCCATCTGCACCTGCGCCAGGCCCTTGGCACACTCACCGGCGACGTAGTCGAAATGGGGCGTGCCACCGCGGATCACACAGCCGAGCGCGACCACGGCATCGTAGTCGCCCCGGCGGGCGAGCCGCTGCGCGGCCAGCGGCGTCTCCCAGGCCCCGGGAACGCGCACCAGGTCGACGCGCGACTCGTCCACACCGTGACGACGCAGCGTATCCACGGCACCCTCGACCAGCCGGTCGACGATGAATGCATTGAACCGCGACGCCACCAGGGCGATGCGGGGATTGTTGGCAGTGAAGTCGCCTTCGAGAGTATTCATGTGTGTGTGGCGCTCGAATAGTTGCTGTCACGAAGTAAGTTGCAAGTTCAAAGGAGCAAGTTCAACGTCCGGTTCGACCAAACGTGACAGACCCCCCTGCCCTTACGGGGACCTCGCACGGCAGTCGTCCCGGAGATAGCGAAGCAGCCCGGCCACGACCCGACTGACCTCTAACGCCTGACTCAAGAGCTCGTCGGCAGCGAACTGGTCAATGACACCCAGATCGCGAGCAAGGCGCAACTGCGCCTGAGCCTCGCCTGCGGAGCCGCGGGCAATGCTCAGGAAATGCGCGAACTCTCGCCGTGAACCGCGCTCGAATCCCTCTGCAATGTTGCTTACCACAGACACTGAAGCTCGTCTCAACTGGCGACTCAAGTCCCAATCTCTGGACAAAGCTCCCGTGCGTGTCTGCTCATAGACCGCCAGAGCGAACGCATGCGCCTTTCTCCAGGCAATCAGGTCCTCGAATGTCCGCTTCCGGTGCACACCGTCCTCCCTGAGCGGATGCGCACTTTAAACTTTACGCTTGAAACTTTGTAGCTTCCCGTCTACCGCTCGGGTTCGATGTACTCCACGACCTCCATCCCGAACCCGGACAAGCCGTGCATGCGTTTGGGCGAGGACAGCACGCGCATGCGGCGCACGCCCAGGTCGGTGAGGATCTGCGCGCCCACGCCGTAGGTACGCAGGTCCTGGCTGTGCTGGCCGTCGCCCTTGCCGTGGGTCTCGTCGCCGTGGCCGGCCTGCAGGCGCTGGTACTCGCGCATGCGCGCGAGCACGTCGCCGGCGTCGTCGGTACGGCGTAGCATCACCACCACGCCGGTCTCCTCGTGCCCGAGCTGCTCCAGTGCCGGACGCAGCGGCCAGCTCTGCTCGATGCCGCTGGCGCCGAAGAGGTCCGAGAGGGTGTTCTCGATGTGCACGCGCACCAGCACCGGTTCCTCCGGCGTGGGGCGACCGCGCACCAGCGCGAAGTGCAGCGCACCGTCGACCACGTCCTGGTAGGCGTAGAGGTGGAAGCGCCCGTACTCCGTGGGCAGCTCGCATTCGGCGACGCGCTCGACGGTGCGTTCGTTGCGCACGCGATAGGCGATGAGGTCGGCGATGGTGCCGATCTTGAGACCGTGCTCGTGGGCGAACGCCATGAGATCGTCGCGGCGCGCC
>CAZHBN010000010.1:1526-30629 GCA_964530405.1 uncultured Ectothiorhodospiraceae bacterium | reverse complement strand
TCACCGTCACGACGCCGTCTCGAGAATGACGAACTCGACGCGCCGGTTCTGCTGGCGCCCGGTTTCGCTGTCGTTGGACGCGATGGGGCGGTTCTCGCCGTAACCGACCACCACCATGCGGGTGGGGTCGATGCCGCGCCGGATCATGGCATCGGCGACGGACTGGGCCCGGCGTTTCGAGAGATCCTGATTGTATTCCGGTGAACCGATACTGTCGGTGTGACCCTCCACGCGAATACGTCGGTCGGGATGCTCGCGCAGGAATGTGGCCAGCCGGTCGAGCGGAGACTGGGCGGCTTCGGTGAGGCGTGCGCTGTCGAAGGCGAACAGCACGTTACCGATGGTCAGTACGATGCCCCGTTCCGTCTCCCGGGGTTTGAGCTCGGCGAGCTGTTCGCGCAGCTGATCGATCTCGCGCCGCTGGCGCTCCACCTGCTCTTCCCGCCGCGACAGGCGCAATTGCTCCCGCTCCCTGGCGATACGTCCGGTTTCCGCGTCGGCTTCCGCGGCAGCCGCGCTCGCCAGGGCGATCTGTGCGTGCCGCTCGGCGAGGTAGGCGAGATGCTCGGCACGCCGCTGCGCGCCCGCGTCTCGCGCCTGCCGGGCGGCGTCCAGGCGTTCCCGGGCTTTCGCGAGCTCCACCGGGGCGTATTCCGTCACGGCCGCGTCGGACTCGGCGGTGCCGATGGCGGCCTCGGCGGCATCCAGGGTGTCGTCGGGCTCGTCGGGTTGCGTGGCGCATCCGGCGAGCGCCGTCAGCGCCGCGAGCAGCCCGAGGATCAGAAGACTTCGACGTATCATTGCGCCCCCTCCTCGATTTCCAGCTCGCGACGGAGAACTTCCAGGCTTTCCCGCATCTCGGCTCTCTGGTTTTCCGCCTTCTCCCTGCGCGCTCCAGCTTCGGCAAGACGGGCATCCAGGGTTGCGCGTTCGGCGAGCCGGCGTGATTCGGCATAGTTCTCGGGAAGGTCATCTTCGGAATCGGCGAGCTCGCGTGCCCGCTGCAGTTTCTTCTGGGCCTCGTAGAGGGGTAGCGACCGGGATTCGTCGGAGACGGCCTGCTTGGCCTGCTCGATCGCATAGGCGGCCTCGGACAGGGCGTCCCCGGGCGGTGGTGGCGGCGCCGACGCGCACGCGCCGAGCATTACCGAAGTCGCCAGGGCCACAGCGGTGGGTAGAGAGCAACGTCCGTGCATCACGGCCTCCTGAGAGTGATGACCCGTGAGAACACGAATAGCACCATCGCGTGAACTCGGCCACACCGATCGGTCAGGAGAACGCCAAACGGACAGGGGGTAACGTACGGGCGTGTCAGTCGCAGGGAGTCGTTACGGTCATTTGCGTGCCGGCGAGCGCTTCGAGGACGGACGCATCCCCGCTGGCCGACAGCACGATGCGTCCGGATCCGATGATATCGGCCGGCAACAGGTGCAGCGTGCGGCGGGCGACGGCGGATGCCGTATCCACGAGGTGCACCTCGGGGCCCAGGGCGGTCTGGAGCTCGTACCGGAAAAGGGGGAAGTGGGTACAGCCGAGCACCAGCGTATCCACCGCGGCCTCGCGGAAGGGCACGATGGCGCGGGTCACCGCCGCGCCTGCGGCAGGGCCGCGAATCTCGCCGCGCTCAGCGAGCGTCACCAGCTCAGGGCAGGGGTGTATGACCACCTCGACACCCCTGGCGTAGCGTTCCCGCAGCACGCGAAAACGCTCGCTCGCCAGGGTGCCGGCGGTCGCCAGAATCCCCACCCGGCCGTTTCGGCTGAGCCGTGTCGCGGGTTTGAGCCCCGGTTCCATGCCGACTACGGGGATGTCGAGCCGGTTGCGCAGGTGCTCGACGGCCGCTGCGGTCGCGGTGTTGCATGCCACGACGAGTGCCCCCGCGGCGATGGCGGCGCACCAGTCGACGACTGCCTCGGCACGCTCGCGAATGCGATCGGCACTGAGGGTTCCATAAGGCGCGAACGCATTGTCGGCGAAGTAGTGGTAGTCCGCATCGGGACGCTCCCGCCGCAATGCCTGCAGGACGGTGAGCCCGCCGACGCCGGAATCCCACAGCGCGATTGGGGTGGACGCGGCGCGCGGATCGGATGGTTCGGGGTTGTCGCTGGTCATTCGTGTCAGTCGCGGTATTGTCAGCGCTCGGCGACAGGGCGTCGCCAGCCGCCGGCAAGCTTACTCGACGCGGACGCCGGCGCCCAGTGCAGCCCGTGCGTTGTGGTCCGCCGGCACGATCTGCGGCAGGATGAGCCACCGGTCACCGGCGGCGCATGGGTGTCCCGCCGGGATGTGCAATTCGCAGAAGGATCGTCAGAGCGTGAATACCAAACACTTCACCGGTCTCGCGCTTGCGCTCGCAGCGTTCGCGGCCCAGGCCCAGGAGTCTCCCGACGGGCTGGCCGACGCGATCGAGAGTCAGGCGCTGCAGGGCTGTCTCCGACTGGAGGATCCCCAGGAGCGGCTGACGTGCTACGACACCACCCTGGGGCGTACGCCGACGGGCGTTTCGGCCGACGAGCTGCTGCCCGAGCGACGCGCCAGGCCGCAGATCGTGGAGGCCGAGCCTCCGCCGCCGGAGCCGTCGGCGATGGCCAAGCGCTGGGAACTCGTGGCGCAGACCGATCGCGGACCCTTCGTGATTACGCCGCATCGTCCCAATTACCTGTTGCCGGTATCGTACAATGCCCGCCCCAACGATGAGGTCTACCAGTCCGCAGGCGTGCTCGAGGACGGCCTCGACCGTACCGAGCTCAAGTACCAGGTGAGCTTCAAGACCAAGGTCTGGCCGAATCTGTTCTCCCGGCGGGGTGACCTCTGGGTGGCCTACACGCAGCAGTCATTCTGGCAAGCCTACAATCACGACGATTCCTCGCCATTTCGCGAAACCAACTATGAGCCCGAGGTGATCTATGCCTACAACACCGATTATGACCTGTTCGGTTTGCGTGGGCGCGTGTTCACGCTCGGTCTGAATCACATGTCCAACGGCCGCTCGGACCCGCTGTCCCGGAGCTGGAACCGGGTGATTGCCGGGGCGGTGTTCGACAACGGCGATCTCGCCGTGAACGCGAAGCTGTGGTGGCGTCTGCCGGAATCCGACGAGGACGATGACAACCCGGGCATCACCGACTACTACGGCAATGGCGAAGTGTGGACGTTCTACAAGGACGGACCGCACACCTACGGGCTGATGCTCCGGAGCAACTTCGATGTCAGCGACGATCTGCGCGGGGCGGTCCAGCTCGACTACAGCCACCCGCTGTGGGGTGGCATGAAGGGCTACGTGCAACTCTTCCACGGATATGGCGATGGCCTCGTCGATTATGACCACGTCAGTACCCGCGCGAGCCTCGGCCTGATGCTGACGGACTGGATGTAAGCTCAGTGAAGCGCCATGCCGCATCCGCGCGGCAGGGCGGTGCCGTCGAGGGTCAGCTGAATGGTCGTCGTGGGGTAGGGCGCATGCTCGGCGTGCATGTCACACCCTTGCTCGCCGATGGTGATTTCGAGTTCCCGGGTGTCGGTGCGCAGGCGGTAGTGCGTGTTTCCCGCCCCGGGATCCCCGTTGGACTCGGGGGTGGGGAAGTAGTGGCGTTTGCCGTCGCTGCGCGTGAACAACACCGTGCGGTCCGGGCCGATCTCCAGCGCCCAGGTGGCATCGGCTCCACGCGCCCAGTAGTCGACACCACGTAGCTTCGCGTCCTCGATGACCGAGCGCGCGTGATGCTCGCGGCACCGAAAGCGGTGGCCATCCGGAGTCGTCAGCACGGCCTTCGAGGCTGCGGTGCGCAGCGTCATGCCGTCCGCGCTGCGATAGCGGCGGCCATCGCCTGCATCGGTGCGTTCCAGGCGGACATTGCGGGCCGGCAGAAACAGAAAGACGGCATCCGGCCCCTGCCTTTCGACGACGATGTACTTGCCGCCTTCGCACTGGTACGCATGCGCGCGCAGGTGTTCCGATACCGGCTGGAGATCCGCTGTGATGCCGTCGTGCGGCGTATGGCCGGCACATCCGGCGATAAGGGCCGTGCCCGTGAAAAGACCGAGCAGCTTGCGGATCCTCGACGTCAGCGACATGGCGACATCCCTGGCTGGCTGAATCGAGGCGCCAGAATAGCCGCATCCGGAGCGGCAATGTGTGATGTGAGTGTCACGAATCGTGACATCGGGTACGGAGCGGGATGTGCCCGCAGCGCACGCGGCTACTAATCAACGGGCGGTCCGCCGGTGGCTTCGGCGGCTTGCTCCCGGGTGTAAAAATCGCCGTCACGCACGAAGCCGGCGATGATCGACGGTTTCAACGCCGTTGTGCGGCCGGCGGCATCCCGTTGCAGCACCCAGTCCTCGGGGAGTCCGTCGAGCAGGTGCATGGGTGCCGGCGTACCGTCGTGAAAGCGGGGAAGGGCGACCCTTCCGGTTTCCTCGTCACGGAAGGCGGCGCGGAACCCGGCGTGGCGATTGTTCTCGCTGACGCCACCACTGCCGCCGAGGCGGCGATTGTCCTCGAGCAGCCGCTGCGCGTCCAGCGCACTGGTGACAGGGCCACCGGCATGCCGTGCGGAGGCGGTCCGGCGCCGCTGGTCGCTTCGAGGCGTTTTGACAGTCAGGCTCATTGTGACGCTCCCCTTCCGACGACGAGGCCGCATTTGACGGGGTCATCAAGAATGATGCATTGAGCATGCCACCAGGTGGGGATCGCTTGGCGAGACCGGGGAATGCCGGTTGACGGGCGTTTCGACGGTATCGTCCGGGTGCGGCGCGTGCCGCTTGTCACAGAATGTAACGTTAGGTGTCGCAATTCGTACGCATGGTGACGTTCTGCGCCGAGCACAGGGCAGCGTACGGGCCGGCTGCGCCGTGGCGACGGATCCGATCACGGGTAAGGCCTCGTGTCGGTGAGCCTGTCGGGCGCTCCGGCAAGACGCGCGGCAGCAACCACATGCACGACGAGTAACGCAGTCCCCAGCGGCGCACACAGCCACCCGCGAGGCCCCCTGCGCGGCGCGCCTCGGCAAGCGTCGCACTCGCGAAATGCACGAGCGCTCTGACACGTGGCATTGCCCGAGATCGGATGCGTATCCTCTGTGGTGACGAGCGTTCCCGGAAACCGGGCGAGGCGGGCATGAGCGGATGTCATTACCTTCAGGCCGTCCGGCGACACTCGGTGAGAGCCGGGTGCAATCGATTCCTGCCGTCGGCGCTGCCGGCCCTGACGGCGGTCGTGTTGCTGGCCTGCTCGCAGGATTCGACGTGGCAGACCCGTGAACTGGATGGTGCGGCGTTTCCGCGGCTCGACTTCACCCTGACCGGAGAGCGGCAAAGCACCATCACGGAAGCCGCGTTTCGCGATCATGTCACCCTGCTGTTTTTCGGCTACACGTATTGTCCGGATGTCTGCCCGACGACGCTGGCGACATTGAGCGCGGCCATCGACCGTCTTCCCGCTGCACAACGCGACCGGGTCCGGGTCTTGTTCGTGAGCGTCGACCCCGGACGGGATGATCCCGCCCGTCTCAATGAATACACCGACGCGTTCGGACCGGGCTTCGTGGGGGCGACGGCCGATGTGGCCCGGCTGCGCAGGCTGGCCGGTCGGTATGGCTCGTCATTCGGGTACGGGGAGCCGGACGAGTCCGGCAACTATCCCGTCTCCCACGGCAGCAGCGTGCTCGCCTTCGACGGGCGTGGCCGGGCGCGATTGCTGATTCGTCCCGAGGACGATGCCGAGGACGTCGCCCACGATCTGGCGCGGCTACTACACTAACCGTGCACCGGTATGCCCGGTTCGGAGAAGGAGGGGGGACAGCGTGAAACACTGGCTCATGGCGGCGACGTTCGTGACTGTGTTGATCGCTGCGTATGCGTTGCCGCTGGCGGTCACGCTCCACGCCGCGGCGGTGGCGACTCAGCCCGGCGATCGCTTGGTGGTCGCGTTCTCGCCGGACACCCCGGTACCGGTCGCTCTGGAACGTCTTGGGCGCGCTGGAACGGCGATCGCGGGGGCGGCCTGGGCACCGTGGTTCTATAGCGTGGAGGTGCTGGATGCCGCCGCGGGGCAGCGGTTGGCCGCGCAGGCATGGCTCATGCGCTGGCCCACCGGATCGCAGACCTTCGCGGGCTGCTTCGTGCCACCGACGACCCAGCAGTCGCGACCGAGAGGCTGGTGATCCGGGGAGCGTGACCTGTGCAGCGTGACGCACCACCGCCGCACGACCGGCTGACGCATGACAATACCGCTAAGTGGATGAGTATGTCGGCGAGCACCCGGCAATCGGGCATGAAGGGACCGGTTTCATGTCCACCGGGGGTTGCGGCAGGTATGGGCATTGGCGGCGTCATCACTGCAATCGCCGGTGTATCCGGCGGGTTGCTGTCGGTGGGTGTCGCGGGGTTAGTGGTGGCAGGCGTGGCACTGGGGCTGTCCGGCCCGGTTCGTGCCCGCATCGGCGTTGCGACGGGAATCTGGTTGGCGGTCGCGACGCTCGCCTGGGGCGGAGCCGAGACCGGGACCACCGGGCTCGTGGTGGTGGTTCCCGGGATTTTCACGCTGATGTCGCTTGCCGTCGGCCAGATGGCGGGCACGGCGGCCGGCATCGCGAGCATAGGGCGGACACGCCCGCGGGGCGCTTCGCGCCGGCCACTGTGTCACTCGACGGTTCGACGAACACCCGTCGAGTGACACTAGCCGTGTGCGCCGGCGCGCTCGAGCAGGTCCGCCACCGCTTGACGAAGGTAGCGGATCGTCGCCCGGCGTCCGGAAAGGTCGGTGGTGCGGGCCAGTTCGGGCCAGTCCTGATGCTGGAGGAAGCGACCGACGAGTAGATACCGCGCCGTGTCGTCGAGTGCCGTATCGTGACCGCACGCGAGTGCATGAAGCACGATGCGCTGCAGCGAGGCGCCGGCGTCATCCGGTCCGCGGTTGCCGTCGGCGAAGACACGGGCGACGCTACAATCGCGGGCATCGGGGGATGATACGGGCAGCTCCCGGCAAAGCACCGCGGTGACCCGGTGATCCAGGTGGGTCAGCGGGCCGGCGAGGCGCCAGGCGATGTCCGCTGCGAGATTGTGCCGCGCGGTCCTGGTCAGCGTGGTGGCATCAGCGCGGAGCGGGCGGAGCATGAACACCGAGTGAGTGCCACTCGCGGCGTCCCTTCGGTTGCCGATGTGCACGGGACGGAGACCGCATCCGCGCCAGAAGGCGATGAGCTCGGGCGTGGCGCCGAATGCGGTGGCCAGGGCGTCCCGGCCGTCGCGACGAGCCGCCTCGTCGATGGCGCTCACGAGCTGGCGGCCGATGCCGCCGCGGCGTGCGCCCGGGTGCACCGCGATACGATGGACCCGGCGGAATCGCCCCTCGACGGCCGCTGTCAAACCGGCGTGTGCCGCCAGCGACTGGGCGAACAGATGACCGCGTACGCGGCGTTCGCCGCGGGAAATGGCCGCGGCCCGGTCAGGTGGCAGCCCCCCTTCGTCCAGCGTTATCGCCGCCGCGAGTATGCGGTCGGCGTCGTCACGCACGGCCCACAGGCGGGCATAGGGTGCCTCCAGGGCCTGGCGGATGTCCTCAGGGCGGGTCTGGTAGTGCGCGTCGACGAGTAGACCGAAGAAAGCGCGCAGCGTGGCATCGTCCCGTGTCAGGTGTCGCCGGTCGATCTCCCCGGTACGCAGGTGACCGGTCGGTCCCGTGGCCGGCAGGGCGTCCGGCTCAGCGTCCAGTAGCAGCGCCCCCGAGGTGAAGCGCTCCAGCGGATCGCCGGCTGCCCAGCGGATCGGCTGGGTGAGCGTCACGTCCCGCCACTGTGGGGTGAGACGGTCCAGTGCGGCGCGAAAGCGTATCCGGAATCCATGCCCGGTGCCTTCGTACCCGTGAGTGGTCGTGGCGAATGCGATGCGCGAATAGCGCGTGAGCAGGGTTTCGAGTATCGGCGCCGGCAGTCCGGCCGCCTCGTCCACGAACAGCATGTCTGCCGGGTAGTGGTGGCGGAGGAGCTCGTCGGGGGCGAGGAACCGGATGTCACCCGCATCGGCACGGGCGGCGGCCAGTGCCAGCAGCGTCCCTGCCGCGTCGCGGCTCGGCGCGGTGACCAGCAGTCGCGTCATGCCACGGTGGAGCAGGCGGGCGGCCGCGATACCGAGCGCGGTACTCTTGCCACGACCGCGATCGGCGGTTAGCACGCTTGGGCGACGCCGGTGCCCCAGCGCGGTTTTCAGGACCGCGGCCACCGCCGCTTCCTGATCGGTCGTTGCACACTCCGGGTCCTGCGGCGTCGCCGCCGTCGTGCCCCCGTGTCCGCCGGGGGCTGGCGGCCGGTCAGGGAATACGCCCACGGCGGGATCGTCTCGCAGCAATCCCACCAGGCGATCGCGGAAGTGCGGGGCGCAGTCGTTGGGCGTAAAGGGCCAGGACAGCCGGCGGGCAATGGTCGCGTCGGCGTACGTCGTCCACGCAGTGAGATCCGGGGCGAGAAGGACCAGCAGCCCGCCGCCGCGAAGCGTGCCGGCGAGAACGGCGAAGGCGTCCAGGTCGAGGCCGGCACGGGCATCCAGGACAGCGTCCCGGTGTTCGCTTCCCAGCAGGGAACGCACGTGCTGCGGCATCACGTGGCGGTGCTCGCCGATGGCGTGGGCGGCGACGACCACGCAGCCTGCGGGCAGGGCGGCGGCGAGATCGGTGGGCACTTGCGTCGCGGGCACCAGGACGAGCCGTCGATGCGCGCCGGCGCTGTCCCGCGCGCGCTCCAGGAACGCCGCGAGATCCCGGGTGCTCGTCATGGTTCGCTCGGCATCGGTGGGGAACGCATCGCCTGCGTCACGGCGGTGTCGCGGCGTCACCGTGCGGCGGTGGCGCCTGGCCGCCGCTGAGCAGCTTGTGCAGGAATCGCCGTGTCCGCTCTTCGCGCGGTGCGGTGAAGAGCTCCCTGGCTGGAGCCTGTTCCACGATCTGACCATCGGCCATGAAAAGGCCGCGGTCTGCGACGTCCCGCGCGAACGCCATTTCGTGGGTAACGATGACCATGGTGCGGTGCTCGCGGGCGAGATCCCGGATCGCCGCGAGCACCTCGCCGACGAGCTCCGGGTCCAGTGCGGAGGTGGGCTCATCGAAGAGAATGACGTCCGGCTCCATGGTCAGGGCGCGGGCGATGGCGACACGCTGCTGCTGACCGCCGGAGAGCTGCGCGGGGTATGCGTCCGCCTTGTCGCCGAGCCCGACGCGTTCGAGCATGGCGCGGCCACGGCGTTCGGCGCTCTCGCGGGGCTCCCGTTTGACCACGATGGGGCCTTCGGTGACATTCTCAAGAGCCGTTCGATGCGGAAACAGGTTGAACCCCTGGAAGACGAAGCCGACGTGCTGGCGCAGACGCCGCACCGCCTGCTTCTGCCTAGCCAGCGGGCGGTCGCCGACGACTTCGATCTCGCCCACACGTATGCGGCCATCGCTGGGCGTCTCCAGACAGTTCAGGCAGCGCAGGAGAGTGGTTTTGCCGGAACCGCTTGGCCCTACCACGGCCAGCACTTCGCCGCGGTCCACGTCCAGGTCGATGTGCCGGAGTACTTCGTTGGGCCCGAAGCGCTTGGTGAGGCCGCGAAGCTCGATCATGCTCATGACGGTTCAGCTCGCTCGTGTGTGGCGGGTGGCGCGTTCCTCGAGGTGGTTCTGCAGCCACGACAACCCGGTGGACAGAACCCAGTAGCAGAACGCGGCAGCCAGGTACATGGCGAAGACTTCATAGGTACGTGCGGTAATGAGCTGAGCCTGGCGGAAGAGCTCGGGCACCTGGATGGTGGCGGCCAGGGAAGTGTCCTTGACCGTGCTGATGAAGGTGTTGCCCAGCGGCGGCAGCGCGACGCGAGCGGCCTGGGGGACGATCACTCGCCGCATCGCCTGCACGGGGGACATGCCGATGGAGTAGGCCGCTTCCCATTGGCCACGGTCGATGGAGGCGATGGCCGCGCGCAGGATCTCGGCGGTATAGCCGCCGATGTTGAACGTGAAGCCGATTAGCGCGGACGTTATGGGATCCAGACGGAGCCCGTACTGAGCCAGCCCGTAGTAGATGAGGAACAGCTGTACGAGCAACGGTGTGCCGCGGATGAACGAGGTGTAAACGCGGGCGGCGATCTGCAGCGCGCGTAGCGGCGATAGCCGCATCAACGCCAGCACGAAACCGAGAACGAGCCCCAGCAGCATGCCGCCGACGCTCAGACCGATGGTGTACAGCGCGCCCTTCAGGAGGAAGGGCGCGGACTGGAGGACGAGTTGCAGGCTTTCGATCATCAGTGTCCCGGATCGGGCGTTGGTTGTGTTTCCGAGCGCGCTGATTCCACAAGGTCGAGACGCAGCGACGGATCGCAGTGGCGCTCACGGTGAGAGCGTGCGATTCCATCGGGCGGGTCCGAGGGGTTCGTCGTCGGGTTCCGTCATGGTGCCGTTGCCGCGCGCCGTCGCGCGACAACGGCACGACGAATACGGAATTCGGGACGCTACTGCGTGACGTCGATGCCGAACCACTTCTCGGAGATCCCGGCCAGCTCGCCACTGGTGCGGAGGTCGGTGATCGCTTCGTTGATGGCGTCGAGCAGCTCGTCGTTGCCCTTGCGCAGCGCCACGCCGACGCGTTGCGTAGCGAAGGGCTCGCCGGCGGCGACGATGCGGCCGTCGGATTTGTCCATGAGGAAACCGACCATGAGCTTGTCATTGATCACCGCGTCGATGCGGCCGACACGCAGGTCCTGCAGCTTCGAGGGGTCGTCCTGGTAGGTCTCCACCTGGGCCTCGGGCACGTTCTCATTGAGCCACTGCTCATAATTGGTACCCAGGCCCACCCCCACCGCACGGCCGGCCAGGTCGGCGGGCTCGTCGATCTCGTCCTGCATCCCCTGGCGGACGATGATCTGCATCCCCGACACGGTGTACGGCTCGGAGAAATCATACTTCTTGCGGCGCTCCGGGGTGATGGTCACCTGGTTGACGATTACGTCGAATCGCTTGGTTTCCAGGCCCGCAAGCATGCCGTCCCACTTGGTGGGGACGAACTCGGCCTCCACACCCAGCTCCGCGGCGAGCGCCCGGGCGAAGTCCACCTCGAAACCCACCAGGTCGCCGTTCTCGTCCTGGTAGTTGAACGGCGGGTAAGTGCCCTCGAGCCCGACCTGGATCCGGCCTTCGCTCCTGATCTGCTCGAGCAGCCCCGCGGCTGACGCCGTGGCCGGCAGCATAACGGCGAGTACCCCCGCGGCAGCCACGGCGGCGAGGGTTCGGCGGAAGGCGGTGCGCAGCATGTCGGTTCCTCCTGTTCTCCGGGCCCGGGTGACGCGTCGACGACCGCGCACCCGGCGAATCCGCATTCTGTCCATGTTAGAACAATTCGCTCGTTGACGACATGGACGCCGCGGAATGCGCCGGCGGGCCTGAGCAGCGAATGTGACGGGCTGCCCGGATTGACGTCGGCGACGTTGCGCCCGTGGGGATGGCTGCTAGCCTGCGCCATGTCCACCGGCGGTGTTGCCGGCGGTGGCGGAATCGAGGGGGGACGAGCCAGGAAGGACAGGGGCATTCGCCCCGGGATATACGAAAAACAGCATGGAGGAGCCCTCATGCAGTGGAAGCACGCGTTGGCCGTGGGTGCGCTGGTCACAAGCTTCGCGCCCGCAAGCCAGGCCCTGCCGCCGGATCGCGGTGAACCACCACCGGGCTGGGATCGCGCCTGCCGAGCCGGCGGGTTGAGCAGCAGCCCTCTGGGTCTTGCCCTGTGCATGCGTGGCGAAAACGTCCACGAACACCTGCAGATGCTACAGGACATCGCCAACGCCAATGACGGCAACCGGGCTTCCGGGACCCCCGGGTACCGGAGTTCCGTGGATTACGTGCGCAATCGGCTTCTGGCCGCGGGGTACGAAGTGAACGTCCAGCCCTTCGAATTCCTGGCGTTCTATCCCCACGACGCGAGCCTGGAGCAGACGGCGCCGACCGACACCGTCTACGAGCGCAACACCGATTTCGTGATGCTCTCCCAGACCGATCCCGGCGAGGTGGAGGCCGCGGTGACGCCGGTGGACCTCGATCTCGGTCGTGGCAACAGCTCGACCAGCGGTTGCGAGACGGAGGATTTCGCGGATTTCCCCGCCGGCAACATCGCATTGATCCAGCGCGGTGCCTGCGCATTCGGCCAGAAGGCGGAGAACGCCGCGGCTGCGGGTGCCAGTGGCGCCATCATCTTCAACCAGGGGAACACCGACGAGCGCACGGGGCTGATCAATGCCACGCTGGGCGGCGACTACAGTGGCGGCATTCCGGTGTTGTTCGCCACCTACGGGCTCGGCGAGGGCTGGGCCGCCACGGAGGGGCTGACCCTGCACATGATGGCGGACGTGACACGTGAGGTTACCGAGACGTACAACGTCATTGCCGAGACGCGCAGCGGCGACCCCGATAACACCGTCATGGTCGGGGCCCACCTCGACTCCGTCATTGACGGGCCGGGCATCAACGACAACGGGTCGGGCAGCGCCGCGATTCTCGAGCTGGCTCTGCTGATGCAGCGCAGCCATACAGCGAACCGTGTACGCTTCGCCTGGTGGGGCGCGGAGGAATCCGGCCTGCTGGGGTCGACCCACTACGTGGAAAACCTCGACGATGCCGAGCTCGAGCGAATCGGCGCCTATCTGAACTTCGACATGATCGGATCGCCCAACGGCGTGAACCTGATCTATGACGGTGACGGTTCGGCGTTTGGCCTGGCAGGGCCGCCGGGTTCCGGCGAGATCGAGGCTCTGTTCGAGCACTATTTCAACGGGCGGGGCGAACCCCATGACCCCACCGAGATCAGCTTCCGCTCGGACTATGCAGCGTTCTTCGAAGCCGGCATTCCCTTCGGCGGCCTGTTCACCGGTGCCGAAGTGGTCAAGACGGAAGAGGAGGCCGAGCGGTTCGGCGGAACCGCCGGAGAACCCTACGACCCGTGCTATCACCAGGCCTGCGATACGCTGTCCAACGTGGACGTCGAGCGTATGGATCTGCACGCCGATGGCATGGCGCTGGTTACGGGGCTACTGGCCTGGTACCCGGGTCTCGACGAGATCGGTGGTGACGAGGCCGGTGTGGGCCGCAGCCGTGCACTGACAGCGCCTGCACCAAGGGAGCGTGCCGGACACGCGTACCTGCGCTGATACGGCGGCGACCATTCAGAGGAAGACGGCCTCGCCCTCGCCGCCGGGGGCGGGGCCGATCACCTCCACGGCCCGCTCCCCGCGGGCCATCACTTCCGCACAAGTGAGGTGGAGATGGTCGCTGTCGCCGCCGGTGAGCTCGCGGAAGCGGGCGGCACCGACCGCGAACACCACGCGATCGATGCCGCACTGGTAGATGAGCGCCGCGCACATCGGGCAGGGCTCGCCGCTGGCGTACATCGTCGCGCCGGCGAGTGCCGGGCGTGCAGCCTCGTCTAGGTGACGGAGGAGGTTGAGCTCGGCGTGGGCGCTGGGGTCGGCGTCGCTGTTCTGCGTGTTACGGTCTTCGGCGACCACCTGTCCGGCCGCGTCGGCGAGCAGCGCGCCGAAAGGCTCGTTACCGGCCTCGCGCGCCTGTACGGCGAGATCGATGGCGCGGGTGAGATGCTGCCGATCCACCGGTGTCAGGGCAGTCATAGGCTTTCCTGATCGATCCACTGCGTGACCCGCGGGGCCTGGTACTCGGCGAAACGATCCAGCAGTCGCTCCGCGTCGTCCTCCACGAGCAGCATGTCACGGTTGCCCCGGCGCAGGAAGCCGGTATCCACGGCGTGGTCCAGGAAGCCGATGAGCTGGTCGTAGTAACCGTTGACGTTGAGCAGGGCGCAGGGTTTGCGGTGAAAGCCGAGCTGCGCCCACGTCAGGATCTCGAAGAGCTCTTCGAAGGTGCCGAGCCCGCCGGGCAGCGCGACGAAGCCGTCGGAGAGCTCCGCCATCAGGGCCTTGCGCTCGTGCATCGACTGCACCACGCGGAACTCGGTCAGCTCGCGGTGCCCGATCTCCCGTGCGAGGAGGGTTTCGGGCATGATTCCGATGACCTCGCCGCCGGCGGCGAGTGCCGCATCCGCCACCGCCCCCATCAGTCCGATGGCCGCACCGCCGTAAACGATGCCGAGGCCCCGCGCGACCAGTGCCTCGCCGAGGGCTCCCGCCGCTTCCCGGTAGTACGGGTCACGGCCTGCGTTGGAGCCACAGTACACGCAGATTCTTTGCATGGTTCCTCCCATCGGTAGCTGGCGACCATTCTACCGGAGGAACCGGCGGCGGGGGCGATCAGTCCGGTCTCAGGTGACCACGCTTGACGAACAGCCGGCAGCCGTAGTCGGTCTGCAACCGTGGTGCACGGGCTCGGGGGGGCTGGCGCAACCACACGTGCTGACCGTACGTTCCAACCGGGTCATGACACTCGCCGGTCAATACGAACAGCTCCTCGCCACCGGGAAGGTCCCGTGACGGCAGGGCAGCGCCGGGCGCAAGGTCCAGGAGCAGAGTCTCCTCCCTTGCGAAACGGTGCAGGTACACCGCGCGCACGCCCGGCGCCGGGCCCGGCTGCCACAGGCGCGGATCCGCAGTGTGGCGGCGCACCCGCATGTCGTCGGCGGCTTCCATTGCCGAATGCTTGAGCAGCACGAGACAGCCCGGACCGGTATGGGGCCGGTGGCTGCCGCCCAGGGGGTTGCGCACGTACGTGCCGGCCGGGTAAGCACCACTGTCGTCCGCGAGGACGCCCTCCAGGACGAGGAATTCCTCGCAACCCGTCGTGCCCGCATCGGCGAGCTCGCTGTGGGGGGCGTATCGAACCAGGCTTGTCGCCGGTACGTTCTCGGTATCGCTACCCTCGAACAGACAACGCTGGATACCCAGAGTCGGCGAGGAGACCCAGCGTGCATGCTTGGCATCGACCCGTGCGGGCTGGTCCGGCTGGGTGTCGAGGCGCATGGCGTCGCCCACATGACGAGGATATTTCGGCAATCCTAGTCCTGCGGCAACCGTGGGACAAGGGGCCGTCGAGGGTAGCAGAGGTGGGCAAAACGGAGCGGGGCACCGCAGTGCCCCGCTCGGACTGGGTGGTCAGCTTTCGTCGTCGGTTCCGGGTGCGGGGCGGTGCGTCATGACGTCTACCCATACCGGGTTGGAATAGGCTTTCTTGCCTTCCGCGTCTTCGACCACCACGGCATAGAATGTGTCCCCGGCCGCCGGAAGCTCGAACGTCGAGCGTGCGCTCAGGGGGGCGTCGTCGAAGGACTGCTCGGCGACCACTTCACCGCCGTCGCCGATCACGCGGATGCTCTGGAGCCCGTTCGCGGCCGCCAGATCGAACCCGAGCCGCACCGGTTCCCCCCGAGCGACTTTCAGGTCGTCGCCGAAGTCCACGTCCGGGTAGACCATCGGTCCGAACGTCACGAACGCGTGGCCGTCACGCAGGGCGGTGACGAAGGCCTCGGCGTTCAACTCGCCGGGGACGCGCGCATAGGCTCGCACCTCGCCGGAACGGTTCTTCCAGACATCGTGAACGTCGGAGCCGGCGCTCAGGTAGACCCGCTCTCCATGACTCCAGTGATCCCACGCCTTGCGCAGCGTTTTCTCGTACTCGCCGTCGGCGTTCACCTCCATGAGGTCGAAGCGAGGGAAGTAGCCACCCGTGGCAGTGCCGTTCTCTGCGTTGGTGTAGTAACCGTACTTGATATACGGGTGGTTCATCTGGATGGCCTCGGCACCCAGCCTCTCGCGTTGCGCGATGATGTCCTGGATGGGCGCCTCGCCGGAGTTGAGGGTGTACTCCGCCGCCGGGTCAATGGGGTAGGGGTTGAAGTGACCCCAGGACGCGGAGATCTCGATGGAAGGAATGAACGGCACGTCTCGACTGGCGGACAGCGCCGCGGTCCGCTCCAGATTCGCGGTAGTGTCGTGGTCCGACAGCAACGTGAGATCGAGACCGGCCGCGAGCTGGGAGCGCACCACGTATTCGGGCGCCGTGAAGCCATCGAGCACGTCCGAGTGATGGTGCATGTCGGCTGCGTACCAGCCGCGATCGTTGGGCATGGTCAGCCGTTCGATGCCTACGGTACGGGTCGTCGTCTCTCCGGCGTGGACGGTTACCGGCACCGACCGGGCCGGGGCGAGGAACCCCTTGCCGTGTGCCACTTCGAACACGTATTCCCCGGGAGCAATGGACACCTCGCGCACGCCGGGCCGGTCGAGCTCGGTGAAATAGGTTTTCTTGCCCAGGAAGCCGACCAGCGGGGTCTGGCCCTCGGCGATGGACAGGCGTGCGTCCAGTGCCTCGTCAGTTTCGCTACGGGCGATCTCGAAACGCACTGTGCCGGGCGCGCGCAGGTCGTCGAAGGCGACGTTGTGCTCGCCGTCCGCGGTGACGGTGACCGGGACCGGTTCGCTATCGGCGTGGCCGCGCGCAGTGGCGTAGACCGTGTACTTCCCGGCGGGCAGGCGCAGGCGGTAGCGTCCGCTCTCGCCCATGGTCCAGGTGTATGGCTCGCCGTCGCGTTGGGCCACGATCAAGGGGGCGGCAACGCGCTCTCCATTGGCGGTGCGCACTTCACCGGAAACCGTTCCGGCAGGCAGGCCCTTGCGCTCGATCTCCGCTTCCGCGGCGCGGGCGATGCTGCCGTCGGGCATGATCTGAATCCAGCCCTCGAACGTGCGTGTAGCGCCCGGGGCGAGATCGTGGTCGAGATAGAGGTCGCGGGCGTCGTAATCGACGTAGCTCATGTACGGGGCATGCAGGGCAAACCCCCAGCTTTCGTCGTAGGCGGCGGACCAGTCCGCGAATGCCGGATCCGCAGAGCCTTCCTCCGTGCCGTGCATGCCCGCCGGCCCGAAGAGGTGACCGCCGTCCGGCCACATGACATAGCCCGAGAGAATGTCGTCGTACGCCTTGTCCCCTTCATTGGCCATCTCGGTGACCACGTGAATGCGGTCCGAGTCCGCCTCGAGCGTGTAGGTGGTGGTGAGAACCACCGCCTCCCAGTCGCGCGTCACGCGGATGATCCCTCGGTCCGGGCCATCCTCCACGATCTCGAAGCGCTGATAGGAGGTCGGCCAGCTCGACCAGTTGTTGGGGATGAAGTCGATGAGCGAAACCTTGTCGCGCAACGCTTCACCGTCGTGTACGGGGGCAGCGTCGATGATGCCACCGGGGGCGACGCCCCAGGGCGGGGCCGAATCGACGGCGATGGAAGCAACGAGGTGATCGTTGCGCAACTGAATGTCCCGGGCGGCGGTGGCGTCGCCGTTCTCCAGGGGGGTGGGGCCGCGCTCGACGGTGACCGCCGCCTGCGCCGAGGCCGCCAGACCGAGGGCGCCGATAAGCGCCGCGGACTTTGCAGCGATGTGCATACGGTCCTCCTGAGAGTGTACTTCTTGCACCAGCCGTAATGACCAGCGTAGCCGGAGCTTACGGCGGAGCTATTTTTAGTTCAACGTTCAATCAAAAACCGAGCCTGTCAATATCCGCCGTTCGCGACCTTCGCGGTAGCGATGACGATGGCACACGGGGTGGCGGTTTCGTGGGGGGGGGGGAGGCGCGGGCGTCACCGCCGGCGACCGTCAAGGGGTCAAGGGGTGTCGGCGACCTGGAAGCGGTCGACGAGGCCGCGGAGCTCTTCAGCCAGGTCCTTGAGTGACTGGCTCGCCCGGGTGGTCTCCGATGCCGCTTCCGCGCTGTCATCGGCGACCTGCGCGATGTGGCTGATGCTGCGATTCATCTCTTCGGAAGTGGATGACTGCTGCTCGGTAGCGCTCGCGATCTGGGTGTTCATTTCGCCGATCCGTGCCACCGCCTCATCGATGCGCCCCAGTGCTTCGCTGGCGCCGCGAGCCTGTTCCACGGTGCTTGCCGCTCCTTCGCGGCTCGCGCTCATTAACGAGACGCTGTGCTGGCTGCCCGACTGGAGTGCCTCGATGGTGCGCTGGATTTCCTCGGTGGATTCCGCGGTACGCCGTGCCAGAGCGCGGACTTCCTCGGCGACCACGGCGAAGCCACGCCCCTGCTCGCCTGCGCGCGCGGCCTCGATGGCGGCGTTGAGGGCCAGGAGGTTGGTCTGCTCGGCGATCTCTCGAATGACGTTGAGCACCGAGCCGATAGCCGTGCTGTGCTCGTCGAGCTGCTCCACCGCTTTGCCGGCCTCGTCGATGCGTGTGGCCAGGCGGTCGATGTCCCGCATCGTGGCTTCCACGACCTCGCGACCCGTGGCGGACTCCTGGGATGCCGCGGTGGCGGACTCCGAGGCTTCGCCGGCGTGTCGCGCGACCTCCTGAATGGTTGCGGACATCTCGTTCATGGCAGTGGCGACCTGGTCCGTCTCCTGCTGCTGGCTCTTGACTGCCGTCCTGTTGTGCTCGGCGACGGCCGCCGCCTGTTCTGCAGACTCGGCGAGCTGTTGCACGGCGCGGTGCACCCGGCCGATGAGGGCCCCCATGTCCTGGCGTAGCTGCTCCGCGGCACGTGCGACACGTCCGAGCTCGTCTTCCGTGTGCTGGGGCACGGGTTGGGTGAAGTCCCCGGCGGCCATACGCTCGAGATTGTCCACCAGGGCGTGAGCCGGGCGGGTGACGCTACGGCGAAGCAGCAGCAGGAACACGCAGAAGGCGATCACCACGGCGACGAGCATGGCACCGAGGCAGATGAGCAGGTTGTCGAGCGCTTGCTCTCCGGTACGCGTCGCCAGCCCCTGCAGCCGGTCTTCGACGTAAGCCTTGAGTGAATCGAGCGTCTTCCTGGGCGGTCCGGCGAGGCCCTCGACCGTTGCCTGGGCAGTGAGCTGGATGAAGCCGGAGTCGACGAACATTGTCAGGCCTTCGCGGTAGCCGGCGTTCATTTCCTCGTGCCGAGCCTTGAGCTCGGCGACCAGCTCGCGGCCGCGCTCGGTGCCGGTCAGACTTTCGCCCAACGCCGACGCTTCGCTCTGGACCTTGTCCGCCGCTCGCTCGAATCGTTCGACGGCACGCTCGCGGGCCGGGTCCGAGCCAAGCAGCAGGACGTCCTTCCATGCGAGAAGCTGCTGGTCGAGGGCGCGTTCCACGGCCGCAAGGCGGTCCTGGATGGCTATCGAGCGGCCCAGCAGCCCCTGGTACGTCTGCAGGCTCTGCCACGTCACGAACATGGCGGCGAGTGTCGCGAGCAGCACGAGTCCGGTGCCGGTGCCCGTGTTCAGCAACAGCTTGTTGCGAATACTGGTGGTGAAGAGCCTGCGCACCGTGACCTCCTGTGCGTTTTAATTCGATCCCGCACAGGTTAACGGCCGCGGGCCCGGAGACCTTGAGTATCGTCAAGATGCGAGTGGGTGGGCGCGTCGGAGAAAAGCGAGTCGAACGTGTCTGCTCTCGCACGGCATATCCCGCGGGACGGCCCGGTCCGTAGCCCGCGACACCACTCGTGGCACTCGTTCCGATCCGCTTCGGATGCTTCATCCGCCGCTGTAGCCAGCGACCGCCGCGTCAGTGGCGCAGTTGCGTCAGTGCTCGCAGGAGGCTGTCGTTCTGGGCCGGAGTCCCCACGGTGATTCGCAGGCGATCCCTGAGTCCGGTGTGATCGAAGTACCGGACGAAGATCCCGCGCTCGCGCAGATGCCGGTGAACTTCGGCTGCGCCGCCGGCGAAGCTCCCGGGCACACGGGTCAGCAGAAAGTTCGTCTGGCTGGGCAGGCACTCAAGGCCCAGGGCCGCCAGGCGGTCGGCCAGCCGTGTGCGCTCCTCGCGGACCCGGGTCCAGGTATCGGTGGCGTGATCGCGATCGCGCAGCGCCGCAATCGCCACGCGCTCGGCGACGGCGTCGACGCTGTAGCTGTCCCGCGTCTTCTGGGCAATGGGATCGATGACCGCCCGTGAGCCGATACCGTAGCCGAAGCGCAGGCCGGCGAGGGAGTAACCCTTGCTCAACGTGCGCAGAATCAGCAGGTTGTCGAGCTCTCGGGTGAGCGCGATGACGTCGTGCGCGAGCGCCGGGTCGACGAAATCCACGTAGGCTTCGTCGACCACCAGCACGCCGCCGAGGCCTCTGGCGATGCGCGCGATGGCTTCGGGCTCCAGCAGCGTGCCGGAGGGCGCGTGCGGGTTGACCAGGAAGGTGAGCGGCACCCGCTCGCGGTTCATGCGCTCGGCGAAATCGGGGGTCGGGCGCCAGTGGTCGTCCAGGGCCACGCGAACTACCGGTGAACCGTGGATGGCGGCCAGCACGGGGTAGAGCGAATAGCTCGGCTCGGCGACACCCACGGGGCTGCCGGGATTGACGAACGTGGTGATCGCCAGGCGCAGCAGCTCGTCGCCACCGTTGGTGGCCACGATGTGCTCGGGGGGCACGTCGTGCAGCTCCGAGGCGGCACGTCGAAAATCCGCGCTGGTGGGCGAGGGGTAGCGACGCAGGGCCTCCGCCGGCACTTCGCGCAGTGCGGCCATCACCGTGTCGCTGGGCGGATACGGGTTCTCGTTGGTATTGAGCTTGATGGCGTCGGCGGACTGGGGCTGCTCACCCGGCACGTAGCCGGCCATGCGGCGGATATTATCGCGTTCGTAGCTCATGAGCCCTGGCACTGGTGGGGGAATAAAACCGATGCCATCTTACTAGAAGTCGACGGCGGCGGAACATGCATGTAGAGGAAGTTCGATCCATGCCGAAACCGATAGGACGTTGCGGTTACCCGGTCGTCGCAACGCTGACCGCCTGTCTGCTCGCTGCGTGCGCTGGCCTGCAACGCCCGCATGCGCCTCCCGCAGACGGTGACACGCCGCCGCCGATCCCCGTCGCCGCCTACCGTGCTCTCGCCGCCGGGGGGGAATCGGTTTACCGCATCGATTCGGAGCGGTCACGGCTGTGGGTGGTGCTGTTTCGTGCCGGGGCGCTTCGTCAAGCGGGTCACAATCACGTGATCGCCGCCGGTGACATGACCGGTTTTTTCGGTTGGAAGCGGGAGGACTGGCGTTCGGTGCGGGCTGATCTCAGCGTCCCGGTCACTGCGCTGGAGGCCGACCCGCCCGGCGCGCGGCGAGGCTGGCAATCCTTCTTCGGGGAACAGCCGCCGCCGGGTGCCCGCGCCGCGACGCAGGAGAACCTCCAGGGGGAAGGGGTTCTCGATGCCGGGCGTTACCCGAACGTGCGCGTGTCGCTGACGGCGCTGACGGGCGCACCACCGCGTCCGGTGGCGCGATTCACGGTCTGGCTCGCCGGCCAGCGGCGGACGCTATCGGTGCCCGTGGCGTTGACGCGCGTGAACGATGCGCTGGTAGTGGAGGGACGCACCGCCGTGCGCCACGACGAGCTCGGGCTGACCCCATTTGCGGCGTTCGGCGGTGCCTTGCGCGTCGCCGATCCCATGGTCATCGACTTCCGCCTGTACGCGGAACCGTGGTCACCCGCTGACCGTTGAGCCCGTCTGCTCTGGAAACACGACCAGGTGATCCAGCTCCGGGCGAATGCCCATGAGCTCGCCCGGCGGGTGGTCATGGTGACTGGTAGCCAGGCAGAGAATGTGGCGGCCGCTTTCGAGGGCGAGCGTATACAGGAACTGCGCGCCCCGGAAAGTGCGGTCGACGATGCGTGCCTTCATCGGGCTGGCATCGTCGTGGACCACGTCATCGGGGCGCAGAAGGATGTCCACCCGCGAGCCCGGGGGGCAGTTCGCCGGCAGGGTTCCCTTCAGACTCCCTATCTCGGTTTCGATCTCATGTTGATCGACGACGCGGCCCGGAATCATGACGCCCTCGCCGACGAAATCGGCGACGAATCGGGTTTCGGGCCGATGATAAAGCGAATACGCCGCGGCCCACTGCTCCAGTCCTCCGGCGCGCACGACCCCGATCTCGTCGGCCATGCCGAAAGCCTCCTGCTGATCGTGGGTCACCAGCAGCACGGTGACCCCGTCTTCACGGAAAATGCCGCGCAGCTCCTTGGGCAGCTGTTCCCGCAGCTCCGGGTCGAGGCTGGAGAACGGCTCGTCGAGCATCAGCAGCATTGGCCGCGGTGCCAGCGCCCGTGCAATGGCGACCCGCTGCTGCTGCCCCCCGGATAACTGGTGGGGGTAGTGTTCCCCGATCCCCGGCAAGCCCATGAGCGTGAGCAGCTCTTCGACGCGCCGGCGTCGTGCGCCGCGGCTCTCACCCTCGAGCCCGAAGGCGATGTTCTCCCGGACCCGCAGATGCGGGAACAGGGCGAGATCCTGGAAGACCATGCCGACCCGGCGGCGTTCCGGTGGCAGCACGAAACGTGTGTCGCTGACTAGCTCACCGCCGAGACGAATCGCCCCCCGGGCGGGGCGCTCGAAACCGGCAATCGCCCGCAGCACGGTGGTCTTGCCGCAACCGCTCGGTCCCAGCAGGCAGCCGATGCGGCCCTGTTCCAGAGAGAGGCTGAAATCGACCACGGCGGGGTGATCGCCGTAGGTTACGGTCACGTGATCGAGTTCGAGCATCCTTATCGGTGTCCCGGGCGTGAATGGGCGATGGAGCGGCTGAGCATTATAACCGGCACGAGGCCGGCCGCGCCGATAGCGAGGGCGGCGGGTGCAGCAGCGGCGAGCTGCTCGTCGGTGGCCAGCTCGTAAGCGCGCACCGCGAGGGTATTGAAGTCGAACGGCCGCAGGATGAGCGTCGCCGGCAGCTCCTTCATGACGTCCACGAACACCAGTAGGGCCGCGGTCAGCAGGCTTCCCCGCATGAGCGGCAGATGCACTCGGCGCAGCACCCTGGAGGGGGAGCAGCCCAGGGAGTGGGCGGTTTCGTCCATGCTGTGGCCGAGCTTGGAGAGGCCCGCCTCGACGGTGTTCACGGAAACCGCGAGAAATCGTACCAGGTAGGCGAAGACCATGGCGAATATGGTGCCGCTGAGCACGAGCCCGGTCGAGAAACCGAGCTGATCCCGTGCCCAGGCGTCGATGGTGTTGTCCAGCCACGCGAAGGGCACGATGATGCCCACGGCGATCACCGTTCCGGGAATCGCGTATCCCATCGCGGCGATTCGCACCGCGCCGCGCACCCAGGGGGCGGGACGCAGGCGTTGCCCGTAGGCGAGCAGTACGGCGCAGCCGAGGGCGAGCACGGATGCCGTTGCCGCCAGTGCCAGGCTGTTCCCTACCAGGGACCAGAATCCACGGGCGGCCTCCTGGTGGTACGTGTCCGCCGCCCAGTAGCCGAGTTGAATGGCTGGCAGCACGAAGCCCAGCAGTACCGGCGCGAGGCAGGCCAGTACCGCCAGCGTCGCCCGCAACCCGTGCAGTGGGTATCCCGGCAGCGCCTGGTAGCGATTGCTCGTGTGGTGGTACTGGCGCTGGCGACGTGACCACCGCTCCAGGAGCACCAGCAGGAAGACGAAGCCAAGCAATACCGCCGCGAGCTGTGCGGCGGCGTGGGCGTCATAAAGGCCGAACCAGGTGCGGAAAATGCCGGTGGTGAAGGTCGAGATGCCGAAGTACTGCACGGTGCCGTAATCCGCGAGGGTTTCCATGAGTACCAGCGACAGGCCCGTCACCACCGCGGGCCGGGCCAGGGGCAGGGCAATGCGCAGGAATACGCGGCGCGGTGTCAGTCCCAGGGTCCGGCCCACGTCGAGCACGCATACCGACTGCTCGAGAAAAGCGGCGCGTGCCAGCAGGTAGACGTAGGGGTAGAGCACCAGGCTCAATACGGTGATTGCGCCACCGATACTGCGCACGTCGGGGAACCAGTAATCGCCCTGGGACCAGCCGAACCAGGCGCGCAGCGTCGATTGCACCGGCCCCGCATAGTCGAGCATTCCCGTGTAGGTGTAGGCGATGATGTAGGCGGGCACGGCCAGTGGCAGCAGCAGCGCCAGCTCGAATGCGCGTCTGAAGGGAAAGGTGCACATCGTCGTCAGCCATGCGGTACCGACGCCGATGACAGCCGTGCCGATGCCCACGCCCACGACCAGAAAGGCGGAATTGCGCAGGTAGTCCAGGAGCACGGTCTGCGCCAGATGCCCCCAGACACCGTCACCGGGGGCAAAGACATAGCCGGCGATGACCAGAACCGGCAACGCCACCAGCAGCGCGATGGACACCACCGTGAACGCCCAGGGATCCATGCTTGGGCGGCGGAGGCCGTGGGGGAGCTGTCGGTGATCCGCTACGGTTGCCATGTCACTATGCAATTCGTCTACGGGTGCCGGTCATGGTCTCCGCCGGGCCTGCGTGGCTTGGTTGTGCGATGGGTATTCCCGTCTGTGTGCATCGCCAGATGCGCCAGCTTCTTCGGGGCGCTTCCCTAACAAGGACGGGGGCCGCCCGTTGGCGCCCCCCGTCTATTACCGTGGCCGTCGTCCATGACCCCGTCGGTGTCACGAGGGGCCGGCGTGTGGTCTCATCGCCATCCCACGCGATCCATCAGGCGGACGGCTTCGCCGTTGTACTCGCCCAGTTTCGAAAGGTTGAGCTCGTCGGCCTTGAACGCCCCCCACTCGCGCAGGATGGCGCTCGCCTCGACGCCCGGGCGCACAGGGTACTCGTTGTTCACCTCTGCATACCACTTCTGGGATTGCGGGCGCAGCAGGAACTCGAGCAGACGCACGGCGTTGTCCGGATGGCGCGCGTGCTTGGTCACGCCCGCGCCGCTGACGTTGACGTGGGTGCCGCGACCCTGCTGGTCGGGGAAGACGATTCCCACCTGTCTCGCCATTTCGGCGCGTCGGTCGTCACCCTCGAGCAGCCGCCCGAAGTAGTAGGTGTTGGCGACCGCTACGTCGCACTCTCCGGCGGCGACCGCGAGGATCTGGTCGGTATCGCCGCCCTGGGGCGAGCGGGCGAAGTTTTCCACGAGCCCTTCGGCCCAGCGCTGTGTCGCCTCTTCGCCCTTGTGGGCGATCATGGAGGCCACCAGCGACTGGTTGTAGATATTGTTGGACGATCGGATGCACAGGCGATCGTTCCAGCGGTCGTCGGCAAGATCCTCATAGGTCTTGAGCGCGTCCGGCTCGACCCGATCCTTGGCGTAGAAGATTACCCGTGCACGCTGGGAAAGCCCGTACCAGTATCCCTCGGGGTCACGCAGGGCGTCGGGAACGGCCTCATCCAGCGTGTCGCTGGAGACCGGCTGGAGCACGCCCGCGTTGCGTGCTCGGTGAAGGTTGCCCGCGTCCACGGTGATGAGCACGTCCGCCGGCGTATTGCGCCCTTCGTTCTGCAGCCGGCTGAGCAGAGCACCGGAGCCGGCGCTGAGCAGATTGACCTCGATTCCCGTTTCGTTCGTGAACCGGTCGAGCAATGGCCGGATCAGCACTTCCTTGCGGGCCGAGTACACGTTGACCGTGGCGTCCTCGGCGGCGGTGGCGGGGAACGCGGATACGGCGAACAGGGCGGGCAGAGCCAAGGCCAAAAGTCGTTTCGCGGCGTGCATTCAACCTCCGGAAGCTAGCAATGGACGCGCGGCGGGCGCCCGGATGCCTAGAAATGCGAATGGTTTGCTTTTACCTAATAGCCTTTGCCCTGTCAAACGAATGCTGCGGTTGTCTGGTTGTATTCACGCCCTGGCACGGCTAACGTTGCGTCGACGAGCCGATTGGGTGCTAATTGGATCCAATTGTTGTCGATAGGTCGTTTATTGGTAAGGAGGTGCCATGAAGGCCGCCCGGCGCGCGACCTCATTGGTATTTTTCGTGGCCGGCGCGCTGCTTGCTACCTGGGGACCGCACGTGCCAACGGTACAGGAGCGGCTGGCGCTGACCCCCGGAGTGCTTGGAGTGGTGTTGCTGGCGCCAGCGGTGGGCGGCCTGGCTGCGATGATCGTGACCGCCGGCCTGATTCAGCGTTTCGGTAGTGCGGGGGTAACGCGCCTGGCGGGGGTGGCGGCGTCAGTGCTGTTGCCGGTACCGGTGCTCGCGCCCTCGCTATCGGTTCTGGCCGGCGGCCTGCTGGCGTTCGGGGCCTGTCTCGGTGCCACCGATGTGGCCATGAACGCGCAGGGCGTCGAGGTGGAGCGCGCCTATGCCCGGCCGATCATGTCATCGCTGCATGCGCAGTTCAGCATCGGCGGTCTCGTGGGGGCGGGGCTGGCCACGCTGCTGTTGTCAGTGCATGTCACGGCCGCGGCTCACGTGGTCGCTGTGGCGGCCGCGTGCGCAATGGCGGTCGCGGCGTCCGGCGGTGCCATGCTCGCGGACGCTCCGGTGGCACCCGACGACGAGGCAAACCCGCGATTCGCACGGCCGCGTGGCCTGTTGCTGGTCCTCGGCGTCGTCGGTGTTCTGTCCATGCTTGGCGAAGGGGCAATGCTCGACTGGGCTGCGGTGTACCTTCGCAGCGTCCTGCAAGTGGGGCCGGGCATGGCGGCAGCCGGTTTTGCGGCCTTCTCCGCGACCATGACCGCCGGCCGACTCGTGGGCGATCGAGCAGTGGCCCGACTCGGGCGCGTGCGGGTGTTGCGCGGCGGTGGTCTCGTCGCCGGTGCGGGTCTGGCGCTCGGGCTCGCGTTCGATAGCCCGGCAGCGGCGATCGCGGGGTTCGCGGCAGTCGGGCTGGGACTCGCCAACGTGGTACCGCTGGTGTTCGCGGCTGCAAGCCGGGTGCCGGGGATATCACCGGGCCACGGCCTGGCTGCGGTGTCCACCGTGGGCTATTTCGGTTTCCTTGTGGGACCGCCGGCGATCGGCGCCGTATCGGAGATCACCACGCTCACAGTCGGTCTCTGCCTGGTGGTGGCATTCTCGCTGGCGATCTCCGTACTGGCAGGGCAGGCAGTGCCCCGGGAAGGCGCTTCGGCGAAGGCCGGCGATCCCCTGAGCGTGACCGCGAACTGACGGCCTCCCGCGGGAGACTACGAGAGCTCGGCCCCGTCACGAAGGCGCTGCGTATCCCCCGAATCTGGCAGACTACCGGTGGATAGCGGTCGCAGGGGGCGTGCAGTCATGCAGGAGAGCGCAACCGCCGCGCTCGTGGGCATCGGGATTCTCGGCATCGGGGCTCAATGGCTTGCCTGGCGGGTGCGCCTGCCGGCGATCCTGTTCCTGCTGGTCGCCGGAATCGCCGTCGGCCCCGTTCTCGGCTGGATACGTCCGGACGCACTGTTCGGCGATCTGCTCTTTCCCATTATCTCGCTGGCGGTTGCCGTGGTGCTCTTCGAGGGCGGCCTCACCCTGCGCCTGGAGGAGATCCGTGGCCTGGAGACGCCGGTAAGGCGGTTGCTGACCGTGGGGGTGGTGATCACCTGGCTGAGCACCGCGGCGGCGGCGTGGTGGTTCGTCGGGCTCGCCTGGGAGACGGCGGTGCTGTTCGGCGCGGTGACGGTGGTTACCGGGCCGACAGTGATCGGTCCGCTACTGCGTACCGTCCGGCCGCGGGAGCGGGTCGCTCACGTGCTGCGCTGGGAAGGCATCGCCATCGATCCCATCGGCGCCCTCATGGCAGTACTGGTGTTCGGGTTCATTCTCGCCAGTGCCGGCGAGCGCAGTATCGGCGGCGCACTCGTCACCTTTGCCGCGGTGCTCGTCGCGGGCAGCGTTGCGGGCGCGCTGGCCGGGTACGTCACGGGCCTGGTGTTGCGCAACTACTGGCTGCCCGGCTATCTCCACAACGTTGGCGTTCTGGTTGCGGTGTTCGCGGTCTACTACGCCAGCGACGCCATTCATCACGAGGCGGGATTGCTGGCCGTGACAGTGATGGGGGTGTGGCTCGCCAACATGCGCGCCGTGCCGCTGGACGATATTCTCAACTTCAAGGAATCTCTCAGCGTTCTGCTCATTTCCGGACTGTTCATCCTGCTCGCCGCCCGGCTCGATCTCGACGGCCTGCTGACTGTGGGCTGGGGAGGCGCCGGGTTGCTGGCGTTCATGCAGTTCGTGGGGCGTCCTATGAACGCAGTGGCGAGCACGTTGGGAACCCCGCTTTCCTGGCGTGAACGCGCATTGGTCGCGTGGATCGCCCCGCGCGGGATCGTCGCCGCGGCAGTCTCGGCGGTGTTCGCCGTGCGCCTGGAGCAGGCGGGCGTTGCCGGTGCTGGCATGCTGGTGCCGCTGACCTTTCTGGTGATCGTCTTCACGGTGGTGCTGCAGAGCGCCACTGCGACGCCCCTGGCCAGTTGGCTCGGGGTACGCGAACCGGCGCCGCTGGGCGTGCTCCTGGTCGGGGCCAACGCCGTGGGCCGGGCGCTTGGCGAGGTGTTGCAGTCGCTGGACGTGCCGGTGCTGCTTGCCGACCCCAATCGCGACAATATCCAGCAGGCACGTATGCAGGGGTTACCCGTCTACCAGGGCGATCCCACCTCGGAGCATGCGGACCGCCATCTCAGCCTCACCGGTCTGGGCAGGATGCTCGCGGTCTCGCCGCGGTCGGATCTCAACGCGCTGGCCAGTCACCATTTCGCCCGGGAGCTCGGCGAGAACAATGTATTCCGCCTGAACACCGGCGAGAGCAATCCGAAGCAATCGGAATCGTTGCGTCGGCGTCGCCGGCGCGACAACAGGCTGTTCGGCGAGAAAGTGACCTATACCCGCCTCGCCAGTGCGCTGGGACAGGGGGCGACGATGCGTGCCACCGGGCTCACCGAGCATTTCGACTGGGACGCTTACTGCCAGCACCATGGCGCGGCGGCGCTGCCGCTACTGGCCGTCGATCCGGCAGGCGCGGTACATGTCTTCGGCGACGTGCACGCACCGTCCCCCGGGGACGGCTGGACGGTGATCGCTCTCGTCGACGACGTGAACGGAAAGCCATCGGAATGATCGGCCAACGGGGTGTCTCTGCGATGTCATCGTCGCCGACTATGCTCGCACGATGGTTGCCGACCGCGGGCACCCCGGCAGACGAATGTGACGTAGACCATGATCGCAGACCGCATTATCGCCCATCGTGGCGCTTCCAGCCTCGCGCCGGAGAACACGCTGGCGGCGGTGGAGCTCGCCGCGGCCCTCGGGGTCCGTTGGATAGAAGCCGACATGCGTCTCATCGGTGACGGTACGCCGGTGATTTTCCATGATGAGAGACTGGAGCGCTGTACGGACGGCCATGGCAGTCTGCGTGAAATTGACCGCAGTGGACTGAGGTCACTGGACGCCGGTAGCTGGTTCGGCCCGCGTTTTCCGGCGGAGCGTGTACCGTTGCTTGGCGAGTTTCTCGAACGTTGCCGGCGCCGGGGGCTGGGGCT
>CAZHBN010000010.1:0-1426 GCA_964530405.1 uncultured Ectothiorhodospiraceae bacterium | reverse complement strand
GCTGACCGTGGAGGCCGCCACCGTGGTGAAGGACGCCGGCCTGGATCTGTATTGCTATACCGCCAACGACCCACGCGCGTTCCATCACCTGTGGCGCTGGGGCGTGGACGGCGTGATTACCGACCGTCCCCAGGATTTCCTGGTGATGCGTGGCTGGGAACAACGGCCGCCGTTCGCGGGCGTGGCCGGGACATAATGCCCGGAGCCTATTGGCCGGCATACCGCATGCGGGGACCGGTCAGCTCTTTTCGACGACAAGCTGATCCCTGCCCACGCCGAGCTGCTCGAGGCTGGTGCGTACGTCGCGCATGAACCCGGGCGGGCCGCATACGTAGAAGTACTTGTCGAAGTCGTCCACTTCCGCTTCCAGGAACGGCTGATCGATACGGCCGTAACGATAGGGCGTGTTGTGATCGCGAGTGCAGGTGAACACGCACCGGCGGCCGAGGTAATGACGCAGTTCACGCTCGGCGATGATGTCTTCTCCGGTGTGATTGGAGAACAGCAACTGATTGCCCGCGAGTCCGCCGTTATGGGCGAGCATGCGCAGAATCGCCAGGAATGGGGTAATGCCGGCACCGCCGGCGATGAACACGCCGGGCCCCCGCCACCGAATCGCGCCGAACGGACCCTGCAGCAACAGCGACGCGCCGGGCTCCTGCTGGCGTAGCCAGCGGGTGAGGCTGTGGTGCTCGTCGTAAACCTTGATAGTGAACTCGAGCACACCGTCGCCGGGTAACGAGGTCGGCGTGAACGGGCCCCCGCGCACGTCCGTATCCGGGTCCGCGGGCGCCAGCTCGACACCCTGACCGGGCTCGAGGACGAACCCCTCCGGACGGCTCAACACCAGACGCACGACGTCGTGCGTGACGAACGTCCGCTGCAACAAGCTGACGGTGGTCTCCATCGCGAGAATCTCCCTGCCATGGGCATGTCGTCCTCACTATCAGTGTAGACAGCCGTGGATGGGCTCAGATTCCGGCGGCGGGGGGAATGCACACGGTTACTTCCTCGCGGTCGTGATACAGGTGCTTCGCCGCGATCCCGCGGCGTTCGGGCAACCGGGACCGGACCAGCTGCAGCGCATCGGCGACTGCCTGATAACGGCGCTTCATCGGCAGCTTCAGGTTGAACACGGCCGCGCGGGCATCGCCGCGTCGCAGCCAGTCCGCCATGAGCCGGGCGATACGGTGGGGTTGTTCGACGATATCGCAGACCACCCAGTCCACCGGTCTGGGAGGGCGGTAGGTGAATCCGTCGCCGCGCACGTGCTCCACCAGGCCGCCGGCAAGTAGCGCCGTGTCCATGGGGCCGTTGTCAACGGCCGTGACGGAAAGGCCGCGGCGGGCGAGCTGCCAGCTCCAGCCGCCCGGCGCGGCTCCCAGGTCCACCGCCGTCATGCCGGCGCGCAACCAGCGGGCGCGCG
>CAZHBN010000009.1:12562-30823 GCA_964530405.1 uncultured Ectothiorhodospiraceae bacterium | reverse complement strand
TGTTCTGAGTCGGAGGTTCAGCCATGCGGAACGAAGCACGTGACCTGATTTTCTTCCCCTCCAGGGCCCCCGAGCTGCTCTCCAAGAGTGCGGCCGAGCGCGATCATTGGCTGATGGAGGAAACGCGTCGGGCTCGTGCACGCACGCTTCGCCATGGCCTGGCCAACGTTCGGAACTGGGTGGCACTTCGTCTCGGCATCGGCGCGGCGGCGGAACGCGACAACGTAGTGTCGGTCAACGAGCGCGCCAGCGGCGAGCGGCGCCGTGGCGGGACGCGGCGCGTCGCCTGACGGTGACGCCAGCCGGCGCCTCGCGGCGCGCGCGACTTCTTCAACGGCGGCCACGGGCCGCCGTTTTTCGTTTCCTGCCCTCTTGTTCCGTCATATTATTAGGAGCCGGTCATTAGTAACCTGGCAGGAGCGTTGAAGACGATGCGTGGACGATTGCGCTTGATGGGCGTACTGATCTTTCTGACGGTGATCGTCGTCACGGCGGGGTGCAATACCGTCGAGGGTTTCGGCAGGGACGTGCAGAACGCTGGCGAGGCCCTGGAGCGTAAGGCGCAGGAGAACGGCGCGGACTAGCTCTGCGCCCCTGCCACTGGCCACTGCGAAAAGCGCTCGGCCCGGAGTAGGCAGCTGCGGGTCGTCAGCCGCGCCATCCATTCCGCCCGGGATACCGGAATCTGCGAGCCGCAACCGAACAACGGCCCAAGCCGTGATGCCTCTCGCCGATACCCGGCGTACTCACGGTGCGTGTGTCCGTTCATGGATGCGAAGAGTGGGCTGGTGCCGGGAGGGGGACTTGAACCCCCACTCCCTTGCGGGAATCGGATTTTGAGTCCGACGCGTCTACCAATTCCGCCATCCCGGCATCGCGGCGCAGTATACGCCACGCTGGCGAGGCGCGAAAGGCATGTCCGGGCGGGGCCTGGCTTGCGGGTCATGTCGCCGGGCCCCGTCGCGACTGCGTTCAGCTTGCCTTGCGCGTGGCCTCGGAGGCAGGCATTTCGGTGCGTTCGTCGAGCGCTGCGATGCGTGCCGCGGCGATGCGGTCGGCGGCTTCCGCTGTGGTGAGGCCGTGGCTGTCGGCGTCGCTGAACACCTCGTCGAGGGTTTCGCCGATGTGTGCCAGCCGCCGGTCCAGCTCGGTATCGGAGAAGCCCTCGATCTCCTGTACCACCGCAAGCAATCCGCCGCCGTTGGCGATGTAATCCGGCGCATAGACGATGTCCCGTGCCTTCAGCGCCGACCCCAGGGCAACGTCGGTCAGCTGGTTATTGGCAGCGCCTGCCACGACGCGAACCCGCAGCTCGCCGATGGTGGTCTCGTCGAGTACCCCGCCCACCGCACAGGGGCAGAACACGTCCGCCTCGGCGGCGTGGATGCGGTCGACGGGTATGACCTCAACGCCGTAGTGCTCGCGGGCGTGCGCCAGGGCTTGCGCACTGGTGTCGGCGGCGAGGACCCGGGCGCCGGCGGCATGTAGCAGCCGTGCGACCCCCATGCCCACCTTGCCCAGCCCCTGGACCGCCACGCGCAGGCCGCTGAGATCGTCGCTGCCGAAGGCGCGGCGTGTGCCGGCACGAATCGCGGTCACCACGCCACGGGAGGTGGCATCGGCGGGGTCACTGTGGCCGAGGCCGCAGACATAGTTCGTGCGGTGGTGCATGGCGCGGACGTCGTCCACGCTGAGGCCGAAGTCCACGCCCGTGTAGAAACGTCCCCGGAAGCGCTCCACGAATGCACCCATTGCCTCGAAAAGTGCTTCGCGGTTCGCAAGGGCGTCGTCGTCGGCCATGATCACGGCCTTGGCGCCGCCGTACTCAACGCCTGCCATGACGCACTTGTAGCTCATGCCGCGGGAGAGCTTGAGTACGTCGGCAACGGCCTCGTCCTCGCTCGCGTAGGCCCGTAGGCGAGTGCCGCCCACGCTTGGCAGGTGCCAGTCGCGGTGGATGGCGACCATCGCCCGCAGGCCGGTCGCCTGGTCGTGATGAAAGATCACGCGTTCGTGCTGGTCGAAGTCGGGGGCGCTGAAAACACTCATGGTGAGTTCCTCCTGGGCCTGATCAACGGGCGACCGGGCCGGTGATGTTGAACGCCGCCGCGCGGGGCCTGCGGGCGTGTGCTTGGGGTATCGGGCTCGCTCGAGCCAAGCACCGCTTCGGCGCGTTCGTAGCGCGTCTCGCGGTAGCCCTTGACGTTATCGAGTTGCATGAGCTGCCGCCGGCGATCGCCAGTCGCGTATGGCGCCGTTTCCAGCAACTCGTGACGGATGCGCCGGGCGATGGCGTTCTCGCGCCGGTGCCATTGGGGCAGGGCGCGGCGCAGGGGGCGCAGGTGGCGCATCGTGCGCAGCATCCAGTCCTTCGGATTCAGGTCGAACTCGATCTTGCGCCCGGCCACGTCGAAACTCGGGCGGTTGATATGGCGAATCTCGAAGTCCCGCCCCAGGCTGGCGTAACGCCGGCGGGCGCGCTCGCGCTCCAGCGGCGAGACCAGCAGGTGCGAGACGAAGACCTCGTCTTTGACGAAGTAGGTCTTCGCGAGCGCCCGTAGCGCGATGCGCTGGTGTTCGGCGTCCGGGTAGAGCCCCGGCAGGCGCGCGGCGTCAGCGAGGAAGTCGTCCAGGTGCGCGCCGCGGTCGTAGACCAGCAGGTCGTGGACGTACTGACCGTGGTACTCCCGGGAGATTTCCGGGAAGGTGCCGGTGAGGGCGTCCACGGCGTGCTGGAAGGCGGCCATGACCCGGCGGCCCCGCTCCCACGGTGCCAGGCTGTCCCGCAGGCTCTCGCGCAGCGGGGCGAGGGGATCGTCGCTCACGGGCCCGTCGCCGAAGGTCGCGGCAACCTGGTCGCCCCCTTCCACCACCAGGCGTCGACCCAGAGTGAAGGCCTGCCAGTTCGAGTCGAACTCGCTCTTGGGCACCGCACGGCCGAAGGCGTCACGCAGGTTCTCCAGCGTGAACGGCATCGCTCCCTGCTGGTAGGCGACGCCGAGGAGCATCGCCGATGCGTAGACGTTCTTGCCCATGATGCGGTGGGTGAGGCCGCGGGCGTCGGCGAAATGAGCGCGCTCCCCGAGGGCTTCGCGCAGCCGGTCGCGAATGTCCGCGGCCGTGGGTACCGGGGCCTCCTCGCCGCGGTCGAGCATGATCGACAGCGGAAGCTGGAAGGTCTCGTCCACTACCGCCAGCCCGTGGGCGGCGAGGAAGGTGATCGCCTCGCTGCCGTCGAGGAGATCCGGGGAGATCACAAGATCCCCCGTGCCCTTCGGCGTGATGGGGCCGGCGGCACGGTCGTCGCGGTAGATGGTGAGGTGCCCCGTCACGCGGCCGTTGCGCTGGGCGAGGCCTTTCTGGTCCATGAACTTGAAACCAAGATCGTTCAGGCCGTTCATGTCCGTGGCGGCCTCGGCGAGCACCCGCGAGATCGTGGTCACCCCTGAGCCGCCGACGCCGGTGACCACCACGCGCCAGTCGTTGCCGGCGAGGATGTCTTCGAAGGTCTTGCGCACTTCGGGTTCAGGAAGGGCCGTGTTCGTGTCGATGTCCGGGAAGGTCTTGAATTTCGTGGGGTGATAGTCGATTACCCGCACCTTCTCGAAGCTCGGGCAGGCCATGATCTTGCTGCAGTAGCCGTCGGAGACGCAGATCTGCGGGTCGATCATCATCTTCGCGCCGTAGGCATCCTCGGTTTGCGACAGCCCCGGGCAGCCGGTGGCGTCGATGCAGGCGCGGCAGTCCTCGCAGGCGGAGGTGTTGATCTGGAAGAACGTCTGCTCGGGTTTGGTCTCGCCGGCGGCGAAACGCTTGCGGTCCGCCGCCTTCATGCGGCCGTGGTAGGTGAGCGCGCATTCCTTGGTGGAGATGATCACCTTGGTGCCCGGTCGGCGGACGGTTTCCGCCAGCACGTTCTTGTAGAAGTAGCGGTCGCTCGGGTTGACCTCCAGCACCTCGTCCGGGCCTATGCCCTGGATCATTTCCTTGAGATTCTGTTTCGGCCGGGTGCGGCCCTCCACCGAGCGGCCCGTGCGCGGGTCCATCTGGTGGCCGGTCATCGCGGTGACGTCGTTGTCGAGCACGATGTAGGTGATGTCGTGGCCCATCTGCACGGAGTTGGAGATGGCCGTCATGCCCGTGTGGAAGAAGGTGGAGTCGCCCAGCAGCACCACCGACGGGTTGTCCGAGAAGCTGTCCATGCCCGCGCCCAGGGCACCGCCCTGACCCATGGCGCTGATGTCGTGCATCTCGCCGAATGGCGGCAGGAACGACAGGGAGTAGCAGCCCACGTCGCCGTGGGAGAGGAGCTGAACGCCCTCGCGCTCCAGCGTCCGGCGCAGGTCCTTCATCAGCGACAGCGTCTCGCGGTGCGGGCAACCCGGACAGAAGGTGGGCAGCCGCGGCGGCAGCGCGCCGGCGACGCGGGTGGTCTCGGCGGCCTCGAGCCGGCAGGCGTGCTGGCCGAGCAGGCCCATGAGCTCGTTCAGCTTGTCGCGGATGATCTCGTAGGAGAGCCCGCCGTGGGCCGGGAAGCCGGGCACGCCGCGCTCGCCGTCCGCGAACTCCTTGCCGTAGACCCGCACCGAGACGCCGTGATCGTGGCAGAACTCGATGAGCTCGGTCTCGAGAAAGCCGCGCTTCTCCTCGACCACCACCACCGTGTCGAGCCCTCGCAGCCACGGCAGCAGGTGCCTGGTGGTGAGCGGCCAGGAGCTACCCAGTTTGTAGAGCGAGAAGTGCTCCAGGTAGCCGCCGTCCTGCAGCACCTGGCGCAGCGTCTCGTAGACCGAGCCGGCACTTATGAAGCCGATGCGGGCGTCGTCCGCGCCGGTGACCCGGTCGAGGTCCAGCGCCTCCAGGGCAGGGGCGACCCGCGGGAAACGCTCGTCGATCATGCGCACGTCTGCGCCGTAGGAGTTCGGCGGCACCATGACAGTGTTGGAAACGTCGAAACGCTTGGGGTCGAGGGCGGTCTCCGTCTCCGGTACCCGTGCCCACTCGCCGACGCGCACGCGCCCGCCGCCCTCGGCCATGAAGGTGGTGAGCAGCACGCCGGTGTACAGCGACGTCTTCTGGGACAGGGTGAGCGCGTGGCGCATCCAGTCCTTGAGCTCCTGGGGCGTGGCGGGCTCGAGGAAGGGCATGTGCAGGTGCTTGTAGAGATAGCGCGAGTCCGCCGGCGCCGATGTGGAAATGGACCAGGGGTCGTCGCCCACGACGACCACCACGCCGGGCCAGCGCCGCTCGCCGGTCTCTGGGTCGTGGACAGGTTCGCCCGGGTTGGCGAAGTTGCCCACCGACAGGGCGTCCGCGGCCACCTGCAATCCCATGGACTTCATACCCACCAGGGTATTGCGCCCGGCTTGCTTGGCGCCGCCGGCCATGGCGGCGGCGTTGCCCTCGCTGTTGGCGAGCGTCACGCGGATGCCGCGTTCGCGCAGGGCGTCTTTCTGCGCGTAGAGAATGTTGAAGAAGTCCGCCAGCGGCGAGCCCGGATAGCCGGTATACAGGGAGAACCCGGCCTCGAGCCCGCCCTGGATGACGAGCTCGTTGCCGTTGAGAATTCGGTGGGTCATGCCTCTCCTCCGCGCCAATGTGCACGTTTGCGCAGAGTCTAGGTGCGGGTTAGCGTACCTTACAGATATAGAAATTATGGATTGGACCATCACAGTTTTCGCGATGCCCGACTGTCATGGTCGTCTGCTCGCGAACTGTACGGTCCCTGCGGAGGCGCCGTGACAGAGACGCTCTACCGCCGCGTGGCGGACGACATTGCGCGCCAGATCGAAGAGGGAATGTACCGGGCCGGCGACCGCGTGCCATCCATTCGCCGGCTGGCCGGTCAGCTCGGGGTGAGTATCGCGACGATTCAGGCGGCCTACGACATGCTGGAGTCACGGCGGCTGATCGAGTCCCGACCTCAGTCGGGATTCTATGTCCGTCATCCGGTGGATCCGGACACCGGTGAGCCGCCCATGGCCGAGGCCATCAATCTCCCCACCACCGTGTCCATCCGCAACGAGGCGACGGCGGCGCTGCAGCGCTGTGAAGGCGAGGGCGTGCTCAACCTGGGAGCGGCACTGCCGGCACCCGGTTTCCTGCCGCGCCGCCAGCTTCAACGCATACTCGGACGGCTGTCGCGCCACTGCATCGATGAGATCGTCATGGCCCGGTTCGCCCCGGGGCTGGATTCACTGCGCCATGAAGTGGTCAAGCGTCTCGCTGACGCGGGCTGCCACGTATCGCCCCAGGAAGTGGTGATCACCAACGGCTGTCAGGAAGCGTTGAGCCTGTGCCTGCGCACGGTCGCGCGTGCCGGCGATACCATCGCCATCGAGAGTCCGGCCTACGTGGGGCTGCTGCAGGCAATCGAGTCGCTGGGGATGAAGGCGCTGGAGATCCCCACCCACCCCCAGGACGGCGTGAGCCTGGACGCGCTCGAACTTGCCCTGGATCAGTGGGACGTGCGGGCCTGCGCCTTCGTCACCGCCAACAGTAATCCCATGGGCGCGTCCATGCCCGACGAGGCCAAGCGGCGTCTGGTGGCGATGCTGGCAGAGCGTGAGATTCCGCTGGTGGAGGACGACGAGTTCGGCGACCTCAACTACAACCGGACGCGGCCACGGGCGGCAAAGTCCTTCGACGAGAAGGGGCTCGTGCTCTACTGCTCGTCGATCTCCAAGTCCATTGCCTCCGGACTGCGTGTGGGGTGGTGTTCGCCCGGCCGCTTCGAGAACAGCGTGGAGTTCCTGAAGTCATTCAGCAGCGTGAGCAGCCCACCGATCTGTCAGATGGCCGTCGCCGAGTTCATGTCGAGCGGTGGCTATGACCGCCACATAAGGCGGCTGCAAAGCGCTTACTCCGAGCAGGTGCAGCGTTTCATCGCAGCAGTCAGCCGGACCTTCCCGCGGGGGACCACGGTCAGTCGCCCTCGCGGCGGTTACGTCCTGTGGGTGGGGTTGCCGGATGACGTCGACGCTGCACTGCTCCACGAGCGGGCGCTGGCCGAGGGCGTGGGCGTCATGCCGGGGCACCTGTTCTCGGCCTCGGGCAGCTTCCGCGACTATATCCGGCTCAATACGGCCGTGCCCTGGGGGGATGAGGCGGAGCGGGCCATTGCCACGCTGGCGCGCCTGACCGTGGAGCTCGCCGGCACCCTGCGTCACTGATTACTGACGAGCGGCGTCAAGTTCGGCCGCTCGTTGCCGTTGCCCAAAGAGAAACGTTGCGGAACGCGTGCCGAAACGCGCCGCGACCAGCCGGGGCGACAACGATCCAGTACAGAAGGGGGCAATGCTTCATGTCCATCGCGCGAAAGCTGATGCTCGCGTTCGCAGGCACGATCATCGTGGCCGTGACGGCCATGGTCCTGATCGCGGTTGGTGAGGCTCGCGACAACGCCGTCGAGGGGTTCACGAAGGCCAGCCTGCGTGAGATCCGGCAGGTGGACGCGGCGCTGACCGGCTTCTTCGAGCAGGTCTCCCAGAACACCGCTTATCTGGCCAGAAACCCGGCGGTGCGTTCGGCCGGCGAGGGGATTACCGGCTACGTCGACAATCCCGACAGCGTGCAGATGACGCCGGAACGCAATGGTGGCGTGGAAGCGGAGATCTATCGGGTCTATGAACGTTTCGCCGAGACCCATCCCGGCTTCGCTTACGTCTACATGGGTACCGAGGATGGGGGGTTCGTGCAATGGCCCAAAGGCGAGAGTGGCGCGCGTTACGATCCCCGTGCGCGCCCGTGGTACAAGCAGGCGATGGCGTCTCCCGGAGAGGTCGTGATGACCGGGGCGTACTATTTCGAGACCGACGACGCGACGCTCGTGAGCCTCGCCCGCACGGTCCGCAGTGATGAGGGCAGCGTGATCGGCGCCCAGGGGCTCGACGTCTCGCTGGCGGCGCTCACCGAACGGGTCCGGCAGATCCAGTTCGGTGAGAGTGGCTATCTCATGCTCGTCGAGGACTCCGGCACCGTACTGGTGGATCCGCGCACCCCGGCGCACAATTTCAAGGCACTCGGTGAGCTCGACGGTGAAGCCTATGGGAAGCTCGCCGAGCGTGACGGCGGCAGCCTCCCGGTATCCATCGACGGGGAGGCGTACCAGGCGAATGTCTACACCTCGCCAGAGCTAGGCTGGAAGTTCATCGGCCTCATTCCGCGAGGCGAAATGATGGCCGCCGCGAACCGGGTGACGGTGAAGATGCTCGTCGCCGGCGTCGTCCTGGTGGTCTTGGTCGCTGGCGTCGCGCTGCTGATTGCCCGTTACCTGACCCGCCCCATCGTCAATGTGACCGAGAAGATGCACGATATCGCCGCCGGCGAGGGTGACCTCACGCAGAGGCTGCCGGTCCACGGGCGCGACGAAATGGCGGACCTCGCCGAGCAGTTTAACGCTTTCGTGGACAAGGTCCGCCAGGCAATTTCCGAGGTCAACGGCACCACCCACCAGCTTGCCTCCGCCGCCGATGAGCTCAATCACGTCGCCGCCCAGACCCAGGAGTCGGTACGCGAGCAAAGCAGCGAAACGGACCAGATCGCCTCGGCGATCAACGAGATGACGGCGACGGTCCAGGAGATATCGCGTAATGCCACCGAGGTGGAGTCCGCCGCGTCCCAGGCCGATGAACGTGCTCGCGACGGTAATCGTGTGGTCGCGGAAAACCGTGACTCCATGGACACGCTCGCGGCCGATATCGAGCGCACATCGGAAGCGGTTACCCAACTCTCGGCCCGAAGTGACGAGATCCGCACCGTACTGGACGTCATCCAGGAGGTGACCGAACAGACCAATCTGCTCGCGCTGAATGCCGCCATCGAAGCGGCGCGTGCCGGTGAGCACGGTCGGGGCTTTGCGGTGGTCGCCGAGGAGGTTCGGGCGCTCGCTAAGCGTAGTAACGAATCGGCCGTGCAGATTCGCGAGATCATCGACGGCCTGACCGCCGATACGTCATCCGCGGTGGAGACCATGCGCCAGTCCCAGGAGCGTTCCACCCGGAACCTCGAGCGGGCCAATGCGGCCGGTGAATCGCTTGGCGCCATCGAGGCGGCTGTCAGCCAGATCCACACCCAGATCACCCAGATCGCCACCGCTGCCGAGGAGCAGAGTCAGGTGGCCGAGGAGATCAACCGCAACGTCACCCAGATCGTCGATGCTGCCGGTCACAGCGCCGAAGGCATGGACCAGACGCGCACGGCCAGTGACGAGCTCGCTCGCATGGGCGAGACGCTGCGTGAGGTCGTCGGCCGCTTCAAGGTGTGATCCAGGGCTGATCGTCCCGGCGTGCCGCGGCAGCGGCAGCGGCAGCGGCAGCGGCACGCCGGGAGACTCGCGGGGAAGCGGGGGGACTGATACCATCCGCGGTCGTTCGTGGCGCTGACGCCGCGCGGTAGGCCCGACCCAACATCCATGCAGACCCGCGATTTTCATTTCGATCTGCCCGAAGAGCTGATCGCCGACCGTCCGTTGGAGTGTCGCAGCGCGAGCCGTCTGCTGTGTCTCGACGGGGCGAGTGGGGAGATCGCCGATGGCCACTTCACTGACCTGGCCGAGTTGCTGCAGTCCGGCGACCTGCTGGTGCTCAACGACACGCGCGTGATTCCTGCGCGGCTGCACGGCCAAAAGGCGACCGGCGGCCGCGTGGAAGTGCTGGTCGAGCGTATCACCGGCGAGCGCGAGGCGCTGGTGCACCTGCGGGCCAACAAGACGCCGAAGGTGGGGGCGCGGCTGGCGCTGGAAGGCGACATCGAGGCGGAGGTGGTCGACCGGGAAGGGGCACTCTTTCGCCTGCGTTTTGCCGGCGATGCGCCGCTGCTGGAGCTGCTCGAGCGACACGGCCACATGCCGTTGCCGCCGTATATCCAACGGCCCGATGCGGCGGAAGACCGGGAGCGCTATCAGACCGTGTTCGCGACGCGACCGGGGGCGGTGGCCGCGCCCACCGCGAGTCTGCACTTCGACGAGGCGCTGTTTGCCCGTCTAGCGCAGCGGGGTGTCGAGACGGCCCGACTGACGCTCCATGTGGGGGCGGGCACGTTTCAGCCAGTACGCAGCGATGACATTACCGAGCACCATATGCACAGCGAGTGGCTGGAAGTGCCGCAGGGCGTATGCCGGGCCGTCGCCCGCACGCGCGAACGGGGCGGACGCGTCGTCGCCGTGGGGACCACTGTCGTGCGGGCGCTGGAGACCGCCGCGCGCACCGGCGCCCTCGAGCCATTCGTTGGTGAGACCGATATATTCATCTATCCGGGATATCGGTTCCGCGTCGTCGACGCACTGATTACCAATTTTCATCTGCCGGAGTCGACGCTGATCATGCTGGTGAGCGCTTTCGCCGGCCGTGAACGGGTGCTCGCCGCTTATCGCCACGCGGTGGCGGAGCGCTACCGATTCTTCAGCTACGGAGACGCCATGTTCATCCATCCGCCCGCGCCGGAGGCGTGCCGATGACGCTGGGTTTCGATCTCATAGCCCGCAGCGGCGGCGCACGTCGCGGCGAGTTGCATTTTCGCCGCGGCGCGCGGGTGCCCACGCCGGCATTCATGCCCGTGGGCACGTATGGCACGGTCAAAGCCATGACGCCGGAGGAGCTGGAGTCGCTCGGCGCGGGCATCATCCTCGGCAACACGTTTCATCTGTGGTTGCGACCCGGCACCGAGATCATTCGGGCGCACGGCGATCTCCACGATTTCATGGCGTGGCAGGGGCCGATTCTCACCGATTCCGGCGGGTTTCAGGTCTTCAGCCTCGGCAGGATGCGCCAGATCACCGAAGAGGGGGTGCATTTCCGTTCGCCGGTGGATGGGGCGAAGGTCTTCATGGGGCCGGAGGAGTCGATGGCGGTACAGCACGCGCTGGGCTCCGACATCGTCATGATCTTCGACGAGTGCACGCCGTACCCGGCCACCGAAGACGAAGCGCGGGTTTCCATGGAACGCTCGCTGCGCTGGGCTGCGCGCTCACGCTCGCATCACGACAGCCTGGGCAACCCCAATGCGTTGTTCGGGATCGTCCAGGGCGGTGTTCACGAGTCGTTGCGCGCCGAGTCGCTGGAAGGGCTCACCGACATCGGTTTCGATGGGTATGCTGTCGGCGGCCTGGCGGTGGGGGAGCCGGCCGGCGAGCGCGAACGCGTGCTGGAGTATCTCGATCCGCGCCTGCCGGCGCAGCGGCCGCGTTATCTCATGGGCGTCGGCAAGCCGGAAGACATCGTCGAGGGTGTGCGCCGGGGCGTGGACATGTTCGATTGCGTGATTCCGACCCGGAACGCTCGTAATGGCTTTCTCTACACAGATACCGGTGTGATCCGCATACGCAATGCGCGCTTCGCCAGGGATACCCGGCCGGTGGACGAGAGCTGTGACTGTTACACCTGCCGGCACTACAGCCGCGCCTACCTGCGTCACCTCGACCGCTGCAACGAGATTCTCGGGGCACGGTTGAACACGCTGCACAACCTGTACTACTTCCAGCGCCTCATGCGCGAGATGCGAGCGGCCATCGAGGCCGACCGCTTCGAGGCGTGGGCCGGGGAGTTTTACGCCAAGCGCCGGGGCGTATGACATAATGCGCTCTTTTGCGGAGCCGGGAACCGGGGGTGGCTTGCCGATGTCTCCTGCCGGTATGCCCCTGGCAAGCACCTTCTGAGTCTACGAGGAGCAAGGCATGGATTTCCTGATTTCGGATGCGCTCGCCCAGAACGGCGGCCAGGCGGCCCCGGGTGGCACCCTCACCAGTCTGATCTTTCCTATCGCGCTGATCGCCATCTTCTATTTCCTGCTCATCCGCCCGCAGCAGAAGCGTGCCAAGGAGCACAAGAAGCTGGTGGAGGGGTTGGCGAAGGGTGACGAGGTCGTCACCAGCGGCGGTATCGCCGGCAGGGTCACCGACGTGGGCGAGACCTTCGCCAGCGTCGAAGTGGCCAACAATGTGGAAATCCGGCTGCAGAAGAGTGCCGTCGCCCAGGTTCTGCCCAAGGGGACGCTCAAGCAGAAGCTCGAGAAGGGCGACGCCGGCCAGGGTGCCAACGCCAAGAAGTCCGATAAGTCCGAGGGGAAATAAGACCGCCGCGACCAGGGAGTCGGCATGAGCAACCGCTACCCGCTATGGAAGTACCTCATCCTCATCGTCGTGTTGGTGATGGGGGTGATCTACGCGCTGCCAAACCTCTACAGCGGGGATCCGGCGCTACAGATATCCACCGACGAGGGCGGGCCGCCGGCGGAGACGGTGCAGCAACGTATCGTCGATCGCATCGACGAAATGGGCTTCGACGTCAAGGGCACGGAAGTTCGTGACGGTCGCTTCTTGGTTCGTCTCAACAGTACCGAGGCGCAGCTCGAGGCCAAGGACGAGCTCGCTTTGGCGCTCGGCCAGGGCTACACCGTGGCGCTCAATCTCGCGCAGTCGACACCGCAGTGGCTGCGTGAGCTCAGCGCCGAGCCGATGTTCCTGGGCCTGGACCTGCGTGGTGGCGTGCACTTCCTAATGGAAGTCGACGTCAATGCGGCCGTCGAGCAGCGCCTAGAGCGTTATGTGAACGAGTTCCGTACCGGTCTGCGCGAGGAGCGCATCCGCTACGGTGACATCGCTCTGGATGGCCGCCGCCTGCAAATGGCGTTTGCCGACGCCCAGGAGCGTGAGCAGGCGTTCCAGGCGCTGCAGGGGGATTACCCGGAGCTGGAGTTCGTGGCGCGCGAGGCCGGCGGCCAATTCTGGCTGGACGCGACGTTGCCGGAGCAGGAAGTTCGCGAGATCGTGAACTTCGCCGTGCAGCAGAACATCACCACGCTGCGTAACCGCGTCAACGAGCTCGGTGTCGCTGAGCCGGTCATCCAGCGTCAGGGGCGTGACCGCATCGTGGTACAGCTTCCCGGCGTGCAGGACACGGCACGGGCGAAGGACATTCTCGGCGCGACGGCCACGCTGGAGTTCCGGCCCGTGGCCATGGACCACTTTCCATATAACCGCGCTGGCGACCAGGCAGCACCGCCGGGCACCGAGGTCTACCCGCAGCGCGACGGCGGCAACGTGGCACTGGAGACGGATACCATCCTCACCGGTGAGTACATCACCGACGCTCAGTCCGGGCTGGATCAGCGCACCGGCCAGCCCGAGGTGGTCATTCGCCTTAACGGTGCCGGCGGCGATCTCATGAGCCGTTTTACCGCCGAGCACGTCAACGACTACATGGCGGTGCTGTTCATCGAGACGCAGACGATCACCGAGCGCGTGGGCGGCGAGCTCCAGCGGCGCCAGGAGACGACTCGCGAGGTCATCAGTGTCGCCCAGATCCAGGAGCAGCTCGGCAGCCGCTTCCGCATCACCGGACTCGACAACCCCCGCGAAGCGCGCAACCTGGCACTGTTGTTACGGGCCGGTTCGCTGGCAGCACCCGTGCAGATCGTCGAGGAGCGCACGGTCGGCCCGAGCCTGGGGCAGGACAACATCGATCAGGGCTTCAATGCCGTAATGGTCGGTTTCCTGCTGGTCGTGGCCTTCATGGCGCTGTACTACAAGGTATTCGGCCTGGTCGCCGATGTGGCGCTTTTCGCCAACCTGGTGCTGATCATCGCCGCGCTGTCACTGCTTCAGGCGACACTGACGCTGCCCGGCATCGCGGGAATCGTGCTCACCGTCGGCATGGCGGTGGACGCGAACGTGCTCATCTTCGAGCGCATACGTGAGGAATTGCGTGCCGGCGCGACGGCGCGTACAGCTATCGACGCCGGCTACGGCAAGGCCCTGTCCACCATCGCCGATGCCAACATCACCACGCTCATCGCCGCCATCGTGCTCTTCGCTTTTGGCACCGGGCCGGTGAAGGGCTTCGCCGTGACTCTGTCCATCGGCATCGTGACCTCCATGTTCACGGCCATCATGGGCACCCGCGGGCTGGTGAATCTCATTTACGGCAATCGCCGCAAGGCGAAACTGGCGATCTAGGGGGATCCGCATCATGGATCTGTTCAAGCGAGAGACTCGCATCGATTTCATCGGCAAGCGCCGTATCGCCGCTGTCGTCTCCCTCGCACTCATCGCCATCGCGATCGTCTCGCTGGCGACCCGGGGCCTGAACTTCGGCCTGGACTTCACCGGCGGTACGCTGGTGGAGGTTGGTTACGACGAGCCGGTGGAGCTCGGGAAAGTGCGAACCGACCTCGCCGACGCCGGGCTGGACGGCGCCGTGGTGCAGTACTTCGGCACGTCACGTGATGTGCTCATCCGTATCCCCCCGGACACCGCCACCGGTGAGCGCGTCGGCGACCGCGTGCTCGCCGCCGTGCAGGACGACGGCACGGGGGCCGAGCTGCGGCGAGTGGAATTCGTCGGGCCGCAGGTGGGTGAGGAGCTCAAGGAGAAGGGCGGACTCGCCATGCTCTATGCGCTCGCCGGTATCCTCGCGTACGTGGCGTTCCGTTTCGAGTATCGTTTCGCGCTCGGCTCCGTCGCCGCGCTGGTCCACGACGTGACCATTACGCTCGGCTTCTTCTCGGTGACCGGCGTCGAGTTCGATCTCACCGTTCTGGCGGCGTTGCTGGCGGTGATTGGTTATTCGCTGAATGACACCATCGTCGTATTCGACCGCATACGCGAGAATTTCGTGCGCGTGCGCAAGGGGACGCCCATGGAAGTGGCGAACGTGTCCATCAACCAGACTCTGGGGCGGACCCTCATGACTTCCGTGACCACCCTGGTGGTGGTCGTGGCCCTGGCGGTACTCGGGGGCGAGCTCATCAAGCCATTCGCCGAGGCGCTTGTGGTCGGTATCGTCATCGGCACGTTCTCCTCCATTTTCGTGGCGAGCACCCTCGCGCTCGCGCTCGGGGTCAGCAAGGAGGATCTGGTTCCACCGGAGAAAGAGGGCGCGGATCAGGAGGAGCTGCCGTAGCCCGCTGATCGACCTTTGGAGTGGCGTGTCATTCGCCGCTCTTCAAACCATCACCGCCACGTAACAAGCTGCTTCCATGATGGCGTCGAACCCTACCGGGAGGCGCCTCATGGTGGCAGTCCACTGGCCCGAGCAGCTCGACTTCCGCACGGTGTTCATCTCCGATACCCATCTGGGATTCCGGGGAGCGCGCGCGGACTTGCTGCTTTCCTTCCTCGAGCAGATGCGTTGTCGGGAGCTCTATCTCGTCGGCGACATACTCGACATATGGGAGATGAAGCGTCGCGGCATTCACTGGCCCGCGGCGCACAATGCCGTTCTGCGGCACATTCTGGAGCTGGCTCGACAGGGGACGCGGGTCGTCTACGTGCCGGGCAATCACGACGAGATGCTCAGGCAGTATGCCGGCAGTATCGTCGAGCATTTCGAGATTCATCGCCGGACGGTTCACGAGACAGCCGACGGTCGCCGTCTGCTCGTCCTCCACGGCGACGAATTCGACGCGGTGGTGCAGTGCTCGCGGCTTATTGCCATGCTTGGCAGTCGCGCCTACGACTGGCTGTTATGGGCGAACACCGGGGTCAATGCCATCCGTCGGCGGCTCGGCTTTCCCTATTGGTCATTGGCCGGCCATCTCAAGCATCGCGTTAAGAACGCGGTCAACTACATCAGCGACTTCGAGGTAGCCGTGGCGCGGGAGGCGCGGCGTCATGATCTCGATGGCGTCGTGTGCGGCCATATCCATCACGCCGAGATCCGCACCATCGACGGTGTGCTTTACTGCAACGACGGTGATTGGGTGGAAAGTTGCACGGCCCTGGTCGAGGACCACAACGGGCGGCTGTCGATCCTGCCGTGGGCGTCATGGGGTGCCGACGGGCAGGCGACGCCGGCGGTGGCGACGGGGCGTGCGGCATGAGGATCGTGATTGTCACCGATGCGTGGAAGCCCCAGGTCAATGGCGTCGTCACCACGCTTTCGCGGGTGAGCGAGCATCTTCGCCGGCAGGGGCACGAGGTGCGGTTGATTACCCCTGAGGGGAGGCGGACCTGGCCGATGCCCGGATATCCCGAGATCCGTCTCACGCGCCGTCCGGGCGCCGCGGTGGCCAGCGAGCTCGACGCCGTTGCACCGCAGGCGGTGCATATCGCCACCGAGGGGCCTCTCGGCATGGCGGCGCGGCGGCACTGCCTGCGCCGGCACTGGCCGTTCACTACTGCATGGCACACCCAGTTCCCGCGATACGTGCGCTTGCGTCTGCCCGTGCCGGAGGCGTGGACGTACCGGTTGCTGCGCCGCTTTCACGATCCCGCCGAGCGCACTTTGGTTCCGACGCCGAGCATGCGTGACGAGCTCGCCGCCCACGGTTTCCGGCACCTGCTCGTGTGGTCGCGGGGGGTCGACACCGGCGTCTTTCACCCCGGTTACGCGGACGTGTTTGCCGACCTGCCGCGCCCGGTGAGCATCTATGTCGGACGGGTCGCCGTGGAGAAGAACCTGGAGGCCTTCCTGTCTCTACAGAGCGCCGGTACCAAGGTCGTCGTCGGTGACGGCCCGGATCGGGCCGGTCTGGAAGAACGTTATCCGGATGCCGTATTCACGGGCTACCGCTACGGCGAGGACCTCGCGGCGAGCATCAGCTCCGCGGATGTATTCGTTTTCCCGAGCCGGACCGACACCTACGGGCTTACCATGCTGGAGGCCATGGCCTGCGGCACACCGGTTGCTGCATACCCCGTTACCGGGCCACAGGATGTCGTGGAGGACGGCGTCACCGGCGCTCTGGACGAGGATCTGGGGGCTGCGGTGGCGCGGGCGTTGCAGCTGCCGCCGGAAGCGGCGGTTGCCTACGCAGGGGCGCGTACGTGGGATGCGTGCGCCGAGGCCTTGCGTGCTGCCCTGGCGCCTATCGGAGGTGGCGGGCAGCAGCACGCAGTGGCGGACGAGCCGGCGGATTGAGCGCCGCGGCAAATGCCGGTCAGCAGCGCAGCTCGTCGGTGAGATGTGGTGTGATATGGCGCAGCAGGTCGGCGTGCAGCTTGAGGCTCCCCGCGACGACATTGCCGCTTTGCAGATAGCCATTGTCGCCGGCGAAGTCGCTGACGATGCCGCCGGCCTCCTGGATCAGCAGTGCACCCGCGGCGATATCCCACTGGCTGAGGCCGAGCTCCCAGAACCCGTCCAGGCGGCCACAGGCCACGTAGGCCAGATCCAGGGCCGCCGAGCCGGCACGCCTGATATCGCCGGCGCTGCTCATTACCGACTGGAACATGCCGAGGTAGGGGCCCTGGCGGTCCGGGTAGCGGAAGGGGAAACCCGTGCCGAGCAGCGCACCCTCGATGCTGCGTCGCGGGCGCATACGGATCCGCCGCCCCTCGATAGTGGCCCCGCCTCCGCGTGTGGCGGTGAACAGCTCCTGGCGCACCGGGTCGTAAATGACCGCCACTTCCGGGGCGCCGCGATGCAGCAGCGCGATGGAGACCGCGAAGTGCGGGAATCCGTGGAGGTAATTGGTGGTGCCGTCGAGCGGATCGATCACCCAGAGGTAGTCGCCGCTCGCCTTGCCGCCGTACTCCTCGCCCAGGATGCCGTGGTCCGGGTAGGCGCGCTTGAGCGTCTGCACGATCTCGCGCTCGGCCATGCGATCGACGTCACTGACGAAGTCGTTATTGCCCTTGGCTTCGACGTGCAGACGATCGAGGCGGTCCATGTTGCGAACAATGACGTTACCGGCGCTGCGCGCGGCGCGCACGGCGATGTTGACCATCGGGTGCATGGATGACTCGCGTGTTGGGGGTCAATGGACAGCCGGCAAGCATAGCAGCAATAATGCGTCATTGTCCTATTCGACTTCGCGGTCGCGGATCATGTCGCTCGCCGATATCCATGTTCTCCTGGTGGGAACCACGCACCCCGGTAACGTCGGTTCCGCCGCCCGGGCCCTCAAGACCATGGGGCTCGAACACCTGCACCTGGTGGATGGCTGCGCGGTGGACGAACGTGCGCGCGCGACCGCCGGCAGCGCTGGCGATGTGCTCACGGCAATGCGCCACGATGCCACGCTTGACGACGCGCTCTCCGGCATGGCGCGAGTCTATGGCGTTACCGCGCGGGAACGGCGCTACGGGGTGCCGGCCTTGACACCCAGGGAGGCCGCGGCCGAGGTCGCGGCGCTGGGAGCCGGGAGCCCGGTGGCGTTGCTCTTCGGCCGAGAGCATTCGGGGCTCACCAACGAGGAGATCGGAGCCTGTCACCGGTTGGTGCATATACCCGCGAATCCGGCGTATTCGTCGCTCAATCTCGCCGCGGCGGTGCAGGTGCTCTGCTACGAAATGCGTGTCGCCTCGATGGCGGACCCGGCGGA
>CAZHBN010000009.1:0-12462 GCA_964530405.1 uncultured Ectothiorhodospiraceae bacterium | reverse complement strand
GGCGGACCCGGCGGAGTCGGGTTCCGCGTGGGCACCGCCACCCCATGGCCCGGCCCCGGCGGAGCACGTTGCCGGACTCTACGAGCATCTCTCGCGGGTGATGGCGCGCAGCGGTTACGCCGCACCGGAGGAGCAGCGCCATCTCATGCAGCGCTTGCGGCGGCTATTCAACCGATCGGTTCCGGAGCGGGCCGAGATCAACATCCTTCGTGGCATTCTGGCCGCCGTCGAGCGCCGTCTGCCGCCGGATGGCAGTGGCTGAGGATGGCCAGGTATACTGTGTTCATGAGCCAGCGATCGATCTGCTTGCACGCGCCGCTGCACTGTACCTAGGGGGCGAGCCGGCCCTCCCGGGTGGCGCGTCCCCATGTCCCGCCGTTACGTCTTCGCTCATCCACCGTCTGGGACATCGCAAGATCATGTTCGACCGTATCAAGCAAGACATCGCCTGCGTCTTCGATCGGGATCCTGCGGCGCGTAACGTGTTCGAGGTGCTGACGAGTTATCCCGGCGTGCACGCGCTGATCATGCACCGTTTCAACCACTGGCTGTGGTCTCGCGGGTTGCGCTGGTTCGCCCGTTTTCTGTCGCTGTTCGCGCGGTGGTTCACGGGTATCGAGATCCACCCGGGTGCCCGCATCGGCCAACGTTTCTTTATCGACCACGGCCTCGGCGTCGTCATTGGCGAAACCGCCGAGATCGGTGATGACGTGACTCTTTACCAGGGCGTGACGCTGGGCGGAACCTCCTGGGAGAAGGGTAAGCGCCACCCGACCTTGGGTAATGACGTGGTCGTCGGTGCCGGGGCCAAGATTCTCGGACCGATCACGGTTGGCAACGGGGCGCGCATCGGCTCCAATGCCGTGGTGGTCAAGGACGTCCCGGAGGGGGCGACCATGATCGGCATCCCGGCGCGCGTGGCCCGCCGACGTGAAGCGCCGAGCGATGAGGACCGTCGACGCGAGGAGACGGCACGGCGCATCGGGTTCGATGCCTACGGCGCCACCCGCGACATGCCCGATCCCGTCGCCAATGCCATCAATGCGATCCTGGATCACGTACACACCACGGACCAGCGAGTCGAGGAAATGTGCGCGGCGCTGCGCAAGCTCGGTGGGGAGGTGAGCGACGAGCGTTTGCCGGACCTCGGCGACTGCGGCATGAACAGCGGCTCCGGTGAGGTCGACCGCCCACCGCAGGAGCAGGCTGGAACCACTGGCACGAAAAGCGGCGAGGCGCCGCGGACCGGGACGCAATGATGGCGCGTTCTGAACCCCTGTACCTGGACTATGCGGCCACGACGCCATTGGACACAGCGGTGGCGGAGGCGATGCACGCGTGGCTAAGCGGGCGGCCCGGCAATCCGGCGAGCCGCCACGCCGACGGCCGTCGGGCAGCGGAGGCCGTGGCACGGGCGCGGGCGGATGTCGCGGGTTTGATCGGGGCGCAGCCCGGAGAGATCGTGTGGACGTCGGGGGCCACCGAGTCCAACAACCTCGCACTCCTCGGCGCGGCGCGCCACCAGCGTGCCCGTGGTCGCGGTGATCACGTCGTCACACTTGCCACCGAGCATCGCGCCGTGCTCGCTCCCTGCGAAGCGCTCGAGGCCGACGGTTTCTCGGTGACGCGTGTCATGCCCGCGGCGGATGGGAGTGTTGCGCCGGGTGAGGTGGCGGAAGCCCTGACCGATCGTACCGTGCTCGTCTCGCTCGCCCCGGTCAATAACGAAACCGGCGTTGTCGTCGACGTTGCCGGCATCGCCGAACGGGTGAAGGCCGGCGGCGCGCTTCTGCATCTCGATGCCGCACAGGCCGCCGGACGTGTGCCACTCGATGTCACGACACTACCGGTCGACCTGATGTCGCTGTCGGCACACAAGTGCTACGGGCCACAGGGTGTGGGCGCCCTTTACGTACGTTCGCAGCCACGCGTCCGCCTGGCTCCGTTGCTGCACGGCGGCGGCCAGGAAAACGGCCTGCGGCCCGGCAGCGTGCCCGTCCACCAGGTCGTCGGCATGGGCGAGGCCTGCCGGCTTGCCGGCGAGCGTCGCGCCGCGGACATGGCCGCTCTAGCGGGGCTACGCGATCATCTCCTGGCGGGGCTCACGGAAATCGGGGGCGTGGTCCTGAACGGGCGGCGGGATGGGAGTCCGCACGTGGTGAACGTGAGTCTGTTGGGCGTGCAGGGGGAAGCCCTTATCTCTCTATTGGGGGACCTGGCAGTGTCTGCCGGGTCGGCCTGTTCAGCGGCGGCACGGCGGCCTTCCCACGTGCTGCGCGCCATGGGGCGGCCGGATGCTCTGGCCCACGCATCGCTGCGTCTGAGTCTGGGGCGTGACGTGGGCGTTGCGGATATGGACGAGGCCGTCGACCTTATTGGCGCGGCGGTGGCGCACCTGCGGCGATTCTCGCCGGTGTGGCGGCGGCTGGCGGCTGGAGAGTCCGTAGCGTCCGTGTATGCGACCGCGACCCCCTTGACTGTGTTATGAGAACCGTTGAAATGGGCACACTGGATCCGGCATTGCGCGAAGAGTTCGGCGATGCCGTTGCCGAGCGCTTTGCGGCACCGGCCCACGCTGGCGCGCCGGCTGACGCCGCGGGGTGGGTGAGCGCGGAGGCGGGGCGAGTCGGCAGCGGTGCGGTCGTGGTCTTCTGGCTACGCGGCGATGCGACGCGTATCGAACAAGCACGTTTCGAGGCGTTCGCGGACCCGGCGGTCGTTGCTGCCGCCGAGTGGGCATGTGAGCGTGCCGAGGGCGCTGCGCCCGGGGAACTTGCCGGGATGGAGGGGCGTCGAATTGCCGACATACTGGCATTGCCGGTAGCACGCGTCGGTGGTGTGCTACTGGTGGAGGATGCGCTGCGGGCGGCTCTGTGCCGTCTGGCCCCTGCCTGAGCGGGGGCAAGCGCAGTCGTCATCAACGAGTGAGGTGGTTTTAGCAATGAGCATTCAGGTCACCGAACGGGCTGCCGACCACATTCGACGGTCGGTCGACCGACACCAGGACAGTATCGGTCTGCGCCTGGGCGTGCGGACGTCCGGGTGCTCGGGGTTCATGTATACCGTTGACTATGCCGATCACGTCGACGACGGTGATACGGTGTTCGAGCAGCACGGGGTGAAGGTGGTCGTCGACGGCAAGAGTCTTCCTTTCCTGGAGGGCATCGAGCTCGACTTCGTGCGTGAGGGCATCAACGAGCGCTTCGCATTCCGCAACCCCAACGTCACCGCGGAGTGCGGCTGCGGCGAGAGCTTCTCGATCTGATCCGGACCGCCGCCGCCGGCGGCGGTCGTGGCCCGCTCAATTGCTCGCCCTGGCGGGGCAGGTTAGACTGTGCGGCCTCGCGAGTAGTGGCCCGACGGGCGTTTGCCCGCCGGGCCACGCGCCATGCTGAACCCAGTCCGACCGAATACGGAGTTGCCGAATGGCCGTGGAACGCACCCTGTCGATCGTCAAGCCCGACGCCGTGGCCAAGAACGCCATCGGCGAGATCTACAGCCGCTTCGAGAAGGCAGGCCTGAAGATTATCGCCGCCAAGATGCTGCATCTGAGCCGCGAGCAGGCCGAAGGCTTTTACGCGGTGCACCGCGAGCGTCCGTTCTTCAATGATCTGGTCAGCTTCATGATCTCCGGTCCGGTGGTCGTGCAGGTGCTCGAGGGCGAGGACGCCATCCGCAAGAATCGTGAGGTGATGGGGGCGACCAACCCGGCGGAGGCGGAAGCGGGTACGATTCGCCACGATCTTGCCGAGACCATCGATGCCAACGCCGTTCATGGCTCGGATGCGCCGGAGACAGCCGAGACCGAGATCGCGTTCTTCTTTACCAGCGATGAGCTCTGCCCCCGCGATTGAGCCCGCCCGGGGTACCCCCCCGGACCGGGTGAACTTGCTGGATCTCGATCGGCAGGGGTTGCGCGATTTCTTCGCCGGCCTCGGCGAAAAGCCGTTCCGCGCCGTGCAGCTGCTCAAGTGGCTGCACCAGCGCCGGGTCACGGATTTCGCGGCCATGACGGATCTCAGCAAGGCAGTGCGTACCCGGCTTGCGGAGTGCGCCGACGTTCGCCTGCCCAGCCCGATCTTCGACCAGGAGTCGCGGGATGGCACGCGCAAGTGGGTGCTATCGCTGGACGGCGGCAACGCCATCGAGACGGTGTTCATTCCAGACACCGGGCGCGGTACGTTGTGCGTATCGTCACAGGTAGGTTGCGCGCTGGATTGCAAGTTCTGCTCAACCGCGCAGCAGGGTTTCAACCGGAACCTCACCACCGCGGAGATCATCGGTCAGGTCTGGTTCGCCCAGCAGGCCCTGGAGGCAGAGGGGCGCGACCGGCGCGTCACCAATGTCGTGCTCATGGGAATGGGCGAGCCGCTGGCGAACTACCGCAACGTCCTCGCGGCGACCAATCTGATGGTAGACCAGCACGCCTACGGGCTGTCGCGCCGCCGCGTCACGCTCTCCACTTCCGGTCTCGTTCCCAACCTCCGGCGTCTCGCCGATGACAGTGACATCAGCCTGGCCGTGTCGCTGCATGCGCCGAACGATGCATTGCGGGACGAGATCGTGCCGGTGAACCAGCGCTATCCGCTGGCTGAGTTGCTCGATGCCTGTCGTCTCTACGTGGAACGCACGCCGCACCATCGCATCACCTGGGAGTACGTGATGCTCGATGGCGTCAACGACAGCGACGAGCACGCCCGGGAGCTTGCCCGACTGCTCGAGGGCATCCCGTCGAAGATCAACCTGATCCCCTTCAATCCCTTCCCTGGCGCTCGCTATCGCTGTTCGAGCCGTGAGCGCATCGAGCGTTTCTCGGCACTGCTTCAGCGCTCGGGCTATATCACTACGGTGCGGCGCACTCGCGGTGATGATATCGACGGCGCGTGTGGCCAGCTCGTCGGTCAGGTGGAGGATCGAATTCGCCGGCATCCGCGCTGGGGCGGAACGGGGGAAGACCGCGCATGACATGGCTGCGATTCGGGCAGGCTATCTTGCTGACGCTCGCACTGGCCGGTTGCGCCACGACCCCGGGGACGGGCCGGCCCGACCAGCCTCCGAATACCGCTGCGGAAAAGGCATCCCAGGCGAACACCCAGCTCGGCGTGCGGTATCTGCGTGACGGCGAGCTGCAGAAGGCTCTACGCAAGCTCCAGAAGGCGATGCGGCAGAACCCGCAGAATGCGAGTGCGTACACGGTTGCCGGTGTCGTCTACGAGCGGCTCGATGAACCCGAGCGCGCTGCCAGTCACTACGAGCGCGCCGTGGACCTGGCGCCCAACAGCGGGGCCGCGCTCAACAACTATGGCCGTTTTCTCTGTGACCGCGGCGACCGCGAGCAGGCGTTCGGACTGTTCCAGCGCGCCGCGGACAACCCGCTTTACGAGCGCTCGGAGCTCGCGCTTACCAATGCCGGCGTATGTGCACTCGGTGCGGGGCAGGAAAAGGTTGCCGAGGATTATCTGCTCCAGGCGCTGAAGGCGAACGGCGAGTATGCAAGGGCGCTGCTGCGTATGGCGGAAGTGCGCTACCGCCAGGAACACTACATGAACGCGAGGGCTTTCTATCAGCGATTCCTTAGCGTCGAAAGCCAGACGCCGGAGTCGGCGTGGCTGGGTATGCGTATCGAGCACGAGCTCGGTAACGAGGACGCCGTGGCGAGCTATCGTCTGCTGCTGACGAATCGCTTTGCCGAATCCGAGCAGACGCGCCGCATGCTGGAGTGGGAGAGCGATGGCAGGCTTTGAACCCCAGGTCGGCGAGCGCTCCGAGGACCCCACTGGCGGTCCGGGGCGCCGGTTGCGCCTGGCGCGCGAACGTCGTGAGCTCCCGATGGGCGCAGTCGCGGATGCGCTGCACCTGGAAAGGCGTGTCGTGCAGGCTATAGAGGATGATGACTACGACGATCTGCCCCCGGTCACTTTCACGCGTGGCTACCTGCGATCCTATGCGCGGTTCGTGGACGTGCCCGAGCAGGAAGTGCTTGAGGCGTTCGATCGGCTCGGTATTCATGAGCGCGAGCCGCCTATCGCGCCCACGGAGGCGAATGCACGGCGCAAGCAGGGGCTGCCCGCCGGGACGCCTTGGTTGCTGATTCTGCTGGCGGTGGCCGTTCTCGGTGTGGCGGGCTGGTTCTGGTATCGCGGTGGTGATCTCGGACCGATGCTCGCGCCATCAGCGAACGATTCCGCGCCGGCTGAAGGTGCCGGCGACACCGGTTCCAGTGAAGTCTCGACGTCGGAGGACGTCGAGCCGTTGGTCGAGCTCGACGACCGTGAACGCTCGGCCGCGACTTCCGAGCCGGCGCGTGATTCGGCGACCGCTTCTCAGGCGGAGACGGCATCCGTCGATGGTGATAGCGCTTCCGCGCCGACCAGCGGTGAGGCGGCGGCTACGAGTATTGATGATCCCGAGCCGGAGTCCGGTGTCGAGCGGGCCGACGACGGGGCGGGGGATGTAGCGCAGACCGGTGCCGATGGGCGCCCGGACGCCGGCGGTCGCGAACCGCCGGCGGGTACTGGCGGCGACCAGGCGGTGGGCACGGCGGATCAGGCGGTTTCCCCGGAAGCGGCGCAGGGCGGTGACGGTGGCGCCACGACTTCTTCTCCCTCCCCCGCGTCGACCAGCCGGCAGGACAATGACGGCGCCGGTCAGGCGGCGGCCGCCGTGGAGACGGAACAGTCAGGCGATGCCGGCGAGGTAGCCCCGGCGGAGGAGTCCGCAGCCTCCGCAGCGAGCGGGGATATCGAGTCGTCGCAACCGTCACAGTCGGGGTCGGGCGAGCTCGTTTTCGAGCTCAGCGGTGAGTCCTGGATGGAAGTGACGGATGCCCGCGGCGAGCGCCTGCTCTTCGGCCTGGTTCGTGACGGTGGCGGCCGCACGCTGCGTGGCGAGCCGCCGTTTGACATCGTGATTGGCGACGTGAGCGCGGTGAGCCTGCGGTATAACGGCGATCCGGTGCCACTGGAAGAACGCGCGAGTGGCCGGGTGGCCCGCTTCTCGCTGGGCGAGGCGCCCTGAGTCTTCCGCCGGCGAGCCTTGCCCCGACAAGAGACCGAGACACGGAGAGACGGCCTTTGAGCACCAGCATGCAGAGCCTGCGCGGCTTCGCGGACATCCTGCCCGAGGCCAGCGTGCGCTGGCGCTTCGTCGAGGAGCGCCTGCGTCAGACCATCACCGGGTACGGCTACGATGAGATCCGCCTCCCGGTGCTGGAACGCACCGATTTGTTCGCCCGCTCCATCGGCGAAGTCACGGATATCGTCGAGAAGGAAATGTACACCTTCGAGGATCGCAACGGCGAAAGCGTGACCCTGCGACCCGAAGGGACGGCCGGCTGTGTTCGTGCGGCGCTGCAACACGGTCTGCTCCATGGCGCGCAGCCACGGTTGTGGTACATGGGCCCGATGTTCCGCTACGAACGGCCACAGAAGGGGCGATTCCGGCAGTTTCATCAGATCGGTGCGGAGCTCTTTGGCCACGAGGGGCCCGACGTCGATGCCGAGATGATCCTGATGACCGGGCGAATGCTTCGCTCCATCGGCCTCGACGATATCCGCCTCGAGCTCAATACCCTGGCGACGCCCGCTGCACGGCAGACCTATCGCGAGAGGCTGCAGGCGCACTTCCGAGCCCATTACGATGCGCTCGACGAGGATGCACGGCGGCGTCTCGAAACCAACCCGCTGCGCATTCTCGACAGCAAGAATCCGGCGATGGCGGAGGTGGTTGCTGCAGCCCCGAGCCTCATGGAATTCCTGGACGATGAGTCCCGCGCGCACTTCGATGGCCTGCGCGAGCTTCTGGAGGCCGCGGGCCAGCCGTATACGATCAATCCGCGCCTGGTACGTGGCCTCGATTACTACAGCCGCACCGTGTTCGAGTGGGTGAGCGACCGCCTTGGCGCCCAGGGGACAGTGCTCGCTGGCGGCCGCTACGACGGTTTGGTCGAGCAGCTCGGGGGGCGCTCGGTACCTGCGGTGGGATTCGCCGCCGGTCTCGAGCGTCTGGTGTCGTTGGTCGAGGAGGCGGATGCCGGCCCCAAGGGGGCGGGTGTCGATGCCTACATGGTCGTCATGGGCGAGGGCGCCCGCGCCGAGGCCACTCGCCTGGCCGAGCGGTTACGTGATCGGTTGCCGGCGTTGCGACTGCTGGTCAACGGTGGTGGCGGTTCGTTCAAGAGCCAGTTCAAGCGCGCCGATCGCAGCCAGGCACGCTACGCGGTCATCGTGGCTGAAGATGAGCTCAGGGAAGGGCGAATCGGACTCAAGGATCTGCGTGGCGGGGCGGAGCAGGAACGTATCGACGAGGACGCGCTGGTCGCTCGGCTGGCGGCGCTGGCTGCCCGTCGCGACGGCGATATCGATCAAGGGGGCTAACGTGGCATACGAGACCGAAGAGGAACAGATCGAAGCCATCCGGCGGTGGTGGCAGGAGAACGGGCGCTCGGTGATCGCCGGTGTCGTCATCGCTATCGCGGGCGTGGTGGGCTGGCAGCAATGGCAGGCGTGGCAGGAGCGTCAGGCGCTGTCCGCCGCCTCGCAGTACAATACGCTCGCCGCCCGTATATCGGCGGATCGTCCCGATGATGCGTTGAAGGTCGCAGACGCGTTACATGCCGATGCGTCGGGTAGCCCCTATGCGGCCATGGGCAGCCTCCGGCTGGGTCGCTACTTCGCTGACCGCGGTGAGTACGGCGCGGCTGCGGATCAGCTGCGCTGGGTTCTGGACAACGTGGAGACGCAGGCGCTGCAACAGGTCGCACGACTGCGGCTCGCGCAGGTGCTCGAGGCCGACGGCCAGCGCGAGGCGGCGCTGGAGGTCCTGAAACCGGTGCCCGAAGGGGCGTTCGCAGGACGTTTCCACGAGTTGACCGGCGATCTGCTTGCCGCGGCGGGCCGACGCGAGGAGGCGAACGCCGCCTACCAGGCGGCGCTGGAGACCAGCGACCTCGCCTCGCAGCGGCGCAGTTACGTGGAGCTCAAACTCTCTGACCTTGGCGGTCCTGCGCCCGGGGAGACGTCCTGATGCGGCGCTTCGGGGCTGTTCTCGCAACCGCACTCCTGGTGGGCTGCGCCGGGCCGGATGCATTCGAGCGCAGTGAGGCGCCTGCCGTCGAGGTGGTCGGCGATCTGGCCCCGCAGCAGGTGTGGGAGCGCTCGGTGGGCGGAGCTGCCGGGTTGCAGGATCGCCTCGGACCGGCTCACGACGCGGGGCGCGTATTTGCGGCATCTGCGGATGGACGCCTCGTGGCGCTGGATGCCCAGAGCGGTGAGACGTTGTGGCAACGTGAGCTCGAGCGGCGTCTATCCGGCGGCCCTGCCGCTGGGGAAGGCCTGGTCGTGATCGGTACTCGCGAGGGGAAGGTGCTCGCGCTTTCCGCGCAGACCGGTGAGACGCAGTGGATATCCGGGGTGACCAGTGAAGTGCTGGCACCGGCCGCAATCGGCCAGGGAATCGTGGCAGTGCGCACCAACGATGGGCGCGTGTTCGCACTGCAGCGGGACTCGGGGGAGCGGTTGTGGCTGTATGACCGCAACGTGCCGACTCTTAGCGTGCGCGGCCATAGCGCCCCCGTACTGGTGGACGGCGGCGTCGTCGTGGGCTTCGACAATGGTCGCCTCGCCGCGCTGTCACTCGGTGATGGCTCGCCCATATGGGAGGCGTCGGTGGCAGTGCCCCGGGGGCAGACCGACCTCGACCGCATGGTGGATATCGACGCGGACCCCTTGGTGCGCAGCGGTGCGGTCTTCGCCGTGGCCTATCAAGGACGGGTGGCCGGTGTGTCACTGGGGGAAGGCCGGATCGCCTGGGCACGTGAGCTTTCCGGGTATGCAGGACTGGCCCTCGTGGGGCGGCGATTGCTCGTGCCGGACGCCGACGGTTACGTCTGGGCACTGGATGCGAGCAATGGCGCGTCGGTGTGGCGGCAGGATGCCCTCGAAGGGCTGGTGCTGACTGCTCCCGCGGTACATGAGGGTTACCCGGTAGTGGCGGGTAGTGACGGCTACCTCAACTGGCTGGCGGCGGATGATGGGCGCGTGCTCGCGCGTCGTCAGGTCGCCGGCACGCGCATCGCGAGCGCGCCCCTTGTGGTGAACGGTACGCTCTACGTGCTGTCCACCGGCGGTGATCTTCAGGCCTGGCGGTTGCCGGACCGCTGACGTATGTGCCTGGTGCTGGTGGCCGTCGGCTGCCACTCCCGCTATCCACTGGTGGTGGCGGCCAACCGCGACGAGTTTCACGAGCGTGCCGCCGATCCCGCACACTGGTGGGCCGGTGAGTCCGTCCTCGCCGGTCGCGATCGTGAAGCGGGGGGCACCTGGTTCGCGGTCGATCGACGCGGTCGTTTCGCTGCTGTGACCAACTACCGCGATCCCTCGCTCGGCTCGGCCGGTCCCCGTTCCCGTGGAGAGCTGCCGCTGGCATTGCTTCGTTATGACGATCTCGCCACCGGTATCGATGCCCTGGCCGTCGCGGCCGCTGGGTACAGCGGTTTCAATCTCATCGGCGGCGACCGGCACGGGCTCGTGTACCTGTGCAACCAGGACGGTGGGACGCGGCGGCTCGGCCCGGGGCTCTACGGGCTGAGCAATCATGTCCTGGATACAGCCTGGCCCAAGGTCCGACGCGGACGCGGCCGCCTGGCCGAACTGCTAGAGCAGCCGGAGCCCGGCGTGGATGCGCTGCTTGACATGCTTCACGACCGCACGCCGGTGTCCGACGACGACCTGCCGGACACGGGCGTTCCGTTGGAATGGGAGCGCCTGCTCGCACCCATGTTCATCGTGGGACGGCGTTATGGTACCCGGGCTTCGACCGTCTATCGGCTCGCGTGGGATGGAACCGCGGATTTCGCCGAACGCCGCTTCGACCGCGCTGGCAGACCTCGGGGCATGCGCAAGGAGCACTTCCAGCTAATTGCACCCCCCGGGGGCCGGTGATAGGCTCGGTCCGCGCGCGACCGGCAGGGGCCGGCTTCGCTTGAGACTCGCGCCTGCGTGGCGGGAGGAGAGAACGCAGGACCGGGGGCGTAGCCGGGCCGGCGCCGCCCACGCGGGCGTAGCGCGGACCTTGGGCGATCCCGGTAGACCGAATTACGCCGGCAGGCGGGCAAGACCGAGGGAGTTCAATCCATGCGCATCATTCTTCTTGGACCTCCGGGAGCGGGAAAGGGTACCCAGGCGGCGGCGCTCTGTGAGGCCTACGCGATCCCCCAGATTTCCACCGGCGACATGCTGCGTGCCGCGGTCAAGGAAGGCACCCCACTCGGGGTCGAAGCGAAGAAGGTCATGGACAGCGGCGGCCTCGTTTCGGATGACATCATTATCGGTCTCGTCAAGGAGCGTCTCGCGCAGCCCGACTGCGCAAACGGGTTCCTGTTCGACGGCTTTCCCCGCACCATCGCCCAGGCGGATGCGCTGGAAGCCGAGGGGATCGGTATCGACTACGTCATCGAGATCCAGGTGGACGACGAGGAGATCGTTCAGCGGATGAGTGGGCGCCGCGTGCACCCGGCGTCCGGGCGCGTCTACCACGTCACGCACAATCCGCCGCGCGTGGAGGGGCAGGACGACGAGACCGGCGAGCCGCTGGTTCAGCGTGACGATGACCGAGAGGAAACCGTGCGCAAGCGTCTCGACGTCTACCACGAGCAGACACGCCCCCTGGTTGACTACTACCGGTCGCGGGCACGGAAAGGCGAGTCCCATGCGCCGCGCTATGTCGTGGTGGACGGGCTCGGCGGTGTCGACGACGTCCAGGCCCGTATTCGCGACGCGCTGAACTGAAGATCCCGCTGCGCCCCGGCATCCCGGGGCGCACGTGGCCGGTATCGTCGTCTACTCGCCATCGTCCCCGCCGGAAGGTCCACGGCTTGCCAGACGCCGGAGTGCGGCCGCCAGTTTCGGATTGTCACAGTCGTTCGCTGTCGCTTCCAGTAAACGGGCACTGTCAGCGCTGAGGTGCCGTGGGCCGGCTCGCCGGCGTTGCAGCCTTGGCGGCTCGATCGTGATCCGGCACCGTCTGGGCCGCTGGCCGATCTGCCACTGTGCGGCGTCCAGAAGCTCGGTCTGGCGGTAACGCAGCTGGGAGGCCCATACCGGGGAATTCGCGACCAGCGCGAGCTCTTCGGTATCGAGCCGGGCAAGCTGCCACTCGCCGGCGAAATCCCGCGGCAGAGCCTGCTGGAGCCGGCGTTGTTGACGTGCCAGCTCCCGCGTACGGGCCCCCAGGCGGGCCAGCGTCATGTCCCCGGGGCCGCGGAGTACGCCGCGCAACGCCCGGGGGCGCCCGTCCTTCTTGGATTGCCGCGCCATGAGCCCCACCTGATAATCATTCGGCAGATACGATATAGTACCGGCTTGTTCCGTGCCGGGGGTAGCATGCCCGCCGCGCCAGACCACGCCAGCACAGCTCGGATGACTTCCCTATGTTAGGTGCCATTGCCAAGAAGGTCTTCGGCAG